>CAMAZH010000028.1 GCA_945863035.1 Chitinophaga pinensis
GTGAAGTGAAGAACCGAGTACGCTAGCGTACGAGCTCACCGAAGGTAATCTGTTCATCATTAATATTTTTTGCCGGACAACAATGATTTCTAATCAAAACTTTGTGTTCCAATGACTATCGGGATTGCGAGAACCAAATGAAACTATGATGCATCCTCGGTTATCAGCGATTTAATCCTGTCGATCTGTATCTGCTTGTTAACTTCCCGAAGACTTCTGGCAGTTTTCGTGAAGTACTGATGAACAGAAATAAATTTAACCTGCAGCTTATTCCAATCGTTCAATGTACCTATTTTATTCAGCTCTTTAAGTTCCTTGTAAAGTGTGTTTGAAACAGGAATCATGTCGCTTCTCCCAAGATAGTCGAGGTCGGCATCGCAGATTATTTCCTGTAGCAGGTCTTTGGGTTGGGGAGGCATTTTGGTAGCCATGATAATATCGCTAATCCTATCGATTTGAGCCTGAGAATAACCATAACCCGGAAGCAATGTGCGGGCCAGTTCTGTGCCGGCCTGCTCATGCCCGTCGTAGGTAACGGTATGACCCGCATCGTGGAAAAGCCCCGCCGTTTTTAGCAACAGTATTTCCTCATCCGAACAATCCTCCGTCCAGCCAATAAGTTCCACTTCAGTTACAACATCCACGGTATGTTTCACATTGTGGTAGTAAAGATGCGGGGGCAATTCCCTTTCCAGTTTCTCAAGAATAAACTCCTGCAATTCGGTAAACTGAACCAGTTTGAAACGGGTGTCGAATGCTGCATTTGGAATTATTCTACTGTCACCAAATGCGAATTCGCTCCTGAGGCCCTTTACCGAAAACATTTCCAGATCGCCTTTATACTTAACAGGCATTTTCCCAAAATAATCACAATCAAAAAGTTCCTTGACAAGCTCATAGGTCATGGCACTTATTATTATGGCCCCATCCTTGCTGTACGTCTCCATTCGACTGGCTATATTGACCGTATCGCCTTTAATGTCATAATTCACTTTTTTCTTGCCCGACATGGTTGCAAACACCGGCCCGGTATGTATTCCCAGTTTGATCTCCCATACTTTCTCTGTCCTGCCCTGCTGCTGGGGAAAGCATTTCATGAAGTTTTCAATCTCCAGGGCAGCCATAACCACCTCAATCGGGTTGGTCATGTTTTTAATGGGAATACCCCCGGCAGCCATATAGGTGTCGCCAATGGTCTTTATCTTCTGGATGTTGTGTTTTTTCAAAATACGGTCGAACTCATAGAGAATAATATCGAGTTCATCCATAAGCTCCTGACTGTCCATTGTTGCCTGTATATTGGAAAAACCAAGTACACTGGCATACATTACGGTAACCATGTCGAATCGAACAGAGGCGGGACGATCCATACCTTTTTGATCCACAGGGATATCAGAAGTGGAAATCTTTGCCAACAGACTTGCCTGATCCTCATTTTGAATGCTGAGTTTTTCAATAAGCCTTTTCAGTCTCTCATTCTCTTCTGTGAGATCCTGGTTATGCTTCGCAAGGCTACTGATTCTTCTGAGCAGTTCTTTATGGGATTGGGCCATGGTTCGAATAACGGTTTCTGTTGACGGCTAAAGATAATTGATTCACCGGCTTTTTCAAAAAAAACTGTTATCGACTCCTGATTCAAGGTGAAAGCAAGGTTAAAATTGCTAATTTTGAAGGACCAAAAAAACATGTATGCTCCATAAACGAATCATCCTTCCGGCCCTGCTCCTTTTTGCTCTTGCCTTTACCCAGCTTACTGCACAGGAAAGACCATTTACAATAATGTCGTACAATGTTGAAAATCTTTTCGACACAATTGACACCCCGGTATTTGACGATACTGAATTTACCCCCGCAAGCAAAAAGCAATGGAATACTGAAAAATACAACAAGAAGCTGACAGATCTCTCAAAGGTGATTTCCGCAGTCGGGAAAGAAAACCTTCCCGACATTATTGGCCTAATTGAGGTTGAAAACCGAAAGGTTTTGGAAGATCTGGTAAACACACCTTCTCTGAAAGCCGGCGGTTATGGCATTGTGCATGAGGAAAGCCCCGACGGTCGCGGCATCGACGTGGCGCTTATTTATCGTAAGGACCGCTTCGCTTATGAGGGTCATGTTAAGCTGCCGGTAGCTTTTCCTTTCGATTCCACCGAAACCACGCGTGATATCCTCTATGTATTCGGCAAAGCTCCGGATGGGATGGATATCCATTTTTTTGTAAATCACTGGAGTTCACGAATCGGTGGCGAGAGAGAAACCGAGCCGAAGAGAATGTATTGTGCGGTAACGTTGAGAAGAAGTGTGGATCTGCTCCTCTCGAGGGATTCCCGGGCCAGGATAGTGATAATGGGCGACTTCAACGACGAGCCCACCAACCGAAGCCTGATGAGTGTTTTGCAGGCTTCCAACAAACGTAAAAATATTTCTGTGGGAGAGTTTTACAACCTTATGTACGACAAGCATAACCTTACACCGCAAGGAACCTACTTTTATCAGGGGAACTGGAATATGCTTGACCATTTGATAGTTTCCCATTCCCTGCTGAATGTTAAAAGCGGCTATGGTTGCACCTACGATTCAGGACAGATTCTCAGGGAAGAATGGATGCTTTTCAAAGCCAAAAACGGAGACCTCTCCCCCAACCGTACTTATGGAGGTCCCAACTATTACGGAGGAATCAGTGATCACCTGCCGGTTTTTTTAGTGCTGGAAATGGCAAAAGACGTAAAGAAATAAGCTTGAAAGCAAGCCATTCGCTTTTAGATTGAGACTTTAAAACAAGTCATTATACATTTGCAAATATTTCAGGAAATTCCCGGTTGAATGGACTTTAAAATTACTTCGGATTATAAGCCAACAGGTGATCAGCCTGAGGCCATCAGACAGCTGGTTGAAGGCATTGCTGCCGGATCGGAATCTCAGGTATTGCTTGGCGTGACTGGTTCCGGAAAGACGTTTACCATTGCCAATCTCATTGAGAAAATCAACCGCCCCACCCTGATCCTGAGTCACAACAAAACACTTGCCGCTCAGCTCTACGGCGAGTTCAAGGAATTTTTTCCTGACAACGCTGTGGAATATTTTGTTTCCTATTATGACTATTACCAGCCGGAAGCCTATCTCCCGGTAACGGATACCTATATTGAGAAAGATCTTGCAATAAACGACGAAATAGAAAAACTCAGACTCAGCACCACATCCTCGCTACTTTCCGGCAGACGCGATGTAATTGTTGTCTCTTCGGTTTCCTGTCTTTATGGCATCGGAAACCCGAAGGATTTTCATGAAAATACCCTTACCATAAAAACGGGTGACAATCTCGGTCGGAACATTTTTCTGCGGAAGTTGGTTGACAGTCTTTACTCCCGGAATGAAGTGGAATTCGTAGCCGGAACCTTTAGGGTCAGAGGGGATACCGTAGATGTTTTTCTGGCATATCGCAATCTGGCATACCGGATCATGTTTTTTGGGGATGAAATCGACAAAATGCAGTCGATAGACCCGCTAACCGGGCAGACCCTTGAGAATCACACCGAGCTTGTGATTTTTCCGGCAAACATTTTCATCACGGCAAAGAACAGGATGAAAACGGCAATTGAGGAGATTCAGGACGACATGATGAAGCAGGTGGAGTATTTCAAGGAAATCGGGAAATACCAGGAAGCAAAGCGACTTGAGGAACGTGTGAATTTTGATCTTGAAATGATCCGCGAGCTTGGTCATTGCCCGGGTATTGAGAACTATTCGAGGTACTTCGACGGCAGAACTCCCGGAACCCGGCCCTTCTGTTTGTTGGATTATTTCCCTCAGGATTTCCTGACTGTGATCGATGAGAGTCACGCCACCTTGCCCCAGATCCGCGCAATGTTCGGAGGAGACCACAGCCGTAAGCAAACCCTTATTGAATTTGGATTCCGGCTTCCGGCGGCCATCGATAACCGACCCTTGAAATTTGAGGAGTTCGAGTCATTGATCGGCCAGCGGGTATACGTTTCGGCAACCCCATCGGATTATGAGTTGGAAAAAGCCGAAGGGATTGTGGTGGAACAGGTTATTCGCCCCACGGGCTTGCTGGACCCGGTAATTGAAGTCAGGCCCAGCCTGAATCAGATCGATCACCTTATTGGTGAAATAAAAGCAAGAATAAGAGATTCCGAAAGAGTGCTTGTAACTACTTTAACCAAACGAATGGCTGAGGAGCTGAGCGCATACCTTATCCGTTTGAATTTCAAATGCAGATATATCCATTCGGATGTCATTACTATGGAAAGGGTGGAAATTATGGAGGGTTTACGCAGAGGTGATTTTGATATTCTCGTGGGAGTAAACCTGCTGCGTGAAGGGCTCGACTTGCCTGAAGTTTCTTTGGTCGCCATACTGGATGCGGATAAGGAAGGCTTTCTTCGGTCGGAGAAATCTCTCACCCAGACTTCCGGCAGGGCTGCTCGTAATTTGAACGGGAAAGTAATCATGTATGCCGATAAGATTACCAATTCGATGAAGAGGACTATCGACGAGACCGACAGAAGACGGGCAAAGCAGCTTCTGTATAACGAGGTGAACAACATCACTCCTACCCAGATTAAAAAAGAAAGAATGTCGATGATGGGGAATCTGCGAAACGACGCCAAAACACGTGGATTCTACACCGAACCGCTGGAGGCCCATGTTGCAGCCGATCCTATTGTGAGCTATATGGATGCCGAACAGCTAAAAAAAGCGATCGACAAAACCCGGAAAAATATGGAAAAAGCGGCAAGAGAGCTGGACTTCATACAGGCAGCGAGGTTTAGGGATGAGATGTTTGAATTGGAAAAACTTATGGAGAAGAAAAGTAAATAGTTATTCCGTTTCATTCGGTAATAGTTTACTGTATTAATTGGCCTCACGGAACTTTCATACCACCAGCGTCCTGGGATATATATAATTTTATGTGCTTTTGTACCTCCTCCATCCAAAATAAAAATTATGGCGTGGAAGTTTCATCTTTCCTGATTTATTCATAACTAGCGCTTTCTTTCACCGACTAATTACTACCCGATTGAAATCTGTTTTGTCAACTTCATTGAGAAGCTTTGCTTTTTTAATCATTTGCTTTGGTATGCAAATGATTTCCGGTTGTTCTTCCCGGGTAAAGGATTTTACGCTCATGGAAGAGCAGCCTGAAATTTTTCCCGATTATACCTCGATTGTTATACCCTATAATATTTCCCCCTTAAATTTTCACATCGAAGAAACAGGTTCGGATTTCCTCGTCGAAATATCCTCCAAAAATGGCAGGAAAATCAGTATTCACCAGTCCTCCCCCAAAATAATCATACCGGTGAAGAGATGGCATAGGTTATTGAATCTCAATAAAGGGGAACAATTGAATATCGATGTTTTTGTGCGGCAGGACAAATGGTACAAATATGCTACAATTACCGACACCATTGCCCAGGAAGCAATTGACAACCATCTTGTTTACCGGCTTATTGGAGTAGTTTACAAGGATATGGATAAGCTGGGTATTTATCAGCAGAATCTTGAGAGTTTCGAGAAATCAACTATCGTTGAAAACACTTCAACTGCTGAAAGACCCTGCATTAACTGTCACGCCTTCAGTAACAACAATCCCGGAAAAATGTCGATGCATATCCGTAAAGCTCATAGCGGAACAGTTATTTACGACAACGGGAAGTACACGAAGTACAATACCAAAACTGAACACACCATGACCCCGGCTGCATACACAGCATGGCATCCCAACGGTGAGCTGATTGCTTTTTCGCTTAACAGGCTATTCGTTTACTTCACTCCTGATGAGAACAAACCCGTTGAAGTCTGCGATCAGGCTTCAGATCTGGTACTTTACAATACTAAAACAAATACCATTTCCACAACGCCAAAGATCTCATCCCAAAGTCGTGAAACCGCCCCGAACTGGTCGCCCGACGGAAAATGGCTATACTTTATCAGCACCACAAAAACCGATGAAAACATGACCAGTTGGGTTTTTGCCAAATACGACCTGCTGAGAATCCCCTATAACCCCGAAACGAACTGCTGGGGGAACCCGGACACATTGCTGAGTTCTTCAGAAACCGGCAAGAGCATCACCTGGCCAGCGGCTTCTCCCGACGGTCGGTATATTGTTTTTTGCATGATCGACCACAGTTACTTTTCAATTTTCGATAAGGAAAGCGATCTGTACCAGATGGACCTGACTACCAAAGAATACCGAAAACTGGATGTCATCAACAGCAACTCAACCGAAAGTTACCACTCGTGGTCGAAAAACGGCCGATGGATGGTTTTCAGCAGCAAACAACTTGATGACTTAGCTACCCGACCGCATTTTGCCTATTTCGATACAACCGGGACCTTTCATAAATCATTTGTACTTCCGCAGGAAGACCCTCTTTTTTACAGGAAGTTCAGGTGGAATTACAATATCCCTGTACTGGTGGATGGGAAGGTTTGCATTGACACATCTGAATTTAACAAAATCTACACCCGGGATGCTATCGAAGTGAACTATGACAGCTCCGTGAAAATCGATACACTTTCGGATCAGCAGAATTTTCACTCCAACTATTTCTAGCAATATGCAAATCTGAAACGCATCTAGCAAAAACCATTCAATCAATTAGTAGGTGCAACAGAATCTGCATTGACCGGAGAAGTAGGGATCAGCGCTTTCCCAAACCCTGTAAGTGGCATTACCACTGTATCGTTCAGCAACAAATCTATTGGAAGAATAGATATTTCTGTTTTCAATTCTGCAGGACAATTAATTGAAAAGATTAGAACCCGCAAATCGCAGTCGCGCTTTGAACAGCAAATAGATTTTAGCGATGTTGAACCCGGAATTTATTACATAAAAATTGACTCCGAAAATCAGCATTTGGGCCTAAAGGTTGTAAGGTAAAAATCCCCTGGGAAAAGTCCTTTAATTATGACTTGTAAAATTCCGGACTGGACTTAGGTGTTATTATGAGCAGGACTTGGTAGAGTCTTCGAGTTTCAGTATGCTGAAATATTCAACTATTTCCTCTTTGGTCATTTTTGAAAGCTTTTTACTAATTCTGTCTCTTTGCTAAGGCATGAATTTTACAGAATCAAACGATTTTTTAGTATTTGTCGTCATATGTCATAAAATCTCGAGGTAAAGTATTTCCAACTGTTTATAGCCATTCTATATATTGACCGCATTATACCACTGAATTCTCTGAATATTGACGATATGCTTAAATGTTCATCGGCTGATTCTCAAGTTTTTTTCAGTAAAGAAAAAACGCCCATGCTGCATAAAAGACAGGTGGGTCCGGCAAAAGCATGCCTGCATCGGGTTTATTACTGATCATATTTGACTGATAGATCATTTACTTATCCTTCTGCGTCAGGTGCCACTTCATATAAAGGGTATCAACTGACAGGTCGAGTTGGGCCGGTACAGCGTCTTCAAGAACTTTGTCGCGGATGGCCAGAGGAGACAGAGGAACCTCGCCGGTGATCAATTCGGGAATGTTATAATTCTGTATGAAGCTATCATAAAACTCAGGATCTTTCTGGGGCAAAACGAAAGGCTTTGACGCCTTGCCGTTTTCGTCGAGGTAAGAGAAATAGGGGCGTGTAAATAATCCATCCATACGTTTGCTGCTGAAGACGAACCAATTTCCCGATTTTGAGAAGGAGTGGTAACTGTCAGTCTGATCGCTATTGACTTCCATCTCCCTGTAAACACCTGTTTCAAGGTCCAGAAGATTTAAATCGGTGTTCGGGTGGTGAATGGTGAAGTAACCGAAATCGCTGGTGCAAAACATAATATATTTCCCGTTGGGAGAAACCTTAGGGAAACTGATGCTCTTGCCAATGGATTTACTCGAAAGTATAGTATCAACATCTCCCCAGGACCCGGTAAGGCCATCGAAACCAATACGCAGCAGTTCATACTTTGCATAAATACGGTCATCCAGACTTGAGCTTGGCGGTGCGCTGATAAAGTAAAGGTATTTGCCATCGGGCGACCAGGTAGGGAGGTTTTCGCGGCTTGGGCCCGAAACCTGCACCGAAGTGGAAATCGTATTTGTTTCGATATTGTAAACTATCAAATCAGAAAGTCCGTCGGAAACCTCAATGCGGGTTTCGCCATTACAGAAGTGCTGGTTTATATTATTCACGGAAAAAGCGATGTACTTTCCATCCGGGTGCCAGCTGGGATATACGCCAGCATTTAAAGTATATTTGTTCTTGGTGTCGATCTTTGTGAGATTCCGGTCCCTGCTCACGATGGTGCCACCATGTACGGCGCGGATATGTATAATCATGTCATCCGGATCGTTTTGACGGAAGGAATGGCAATTGAGGCAACCATATTCGAATGATTTATTTTCCAGAATAGGCTTTTCATCAAAGTTTTCAAGGTTGCGCTGATAAATCCCAAGTCCGCTCCAAAATACATATCCTGTGTTTATCAAGCGATATGCCAGATGACTGTCGATGCTGTCGTTAGAAATATGATTCGTGAGGGTTTGGAATTTTTTCCAGTTTTTATCGTCTCCCCTGACAAATATCTCCATATTAATATCCGAGCCCTTGCCTTCCTGCATCAGTTTATGCCATTCTTTAAGGTCGAATTGAATAATGGGGTTCTTACTCCGAATAACAATTGGTTTTCCCTTATGTGCGAATGCTTTAACCACATACTCACTGCCCTGTTCCATAATTTTGAAGTTCAAGGGAGCAATATTAGGAGGAACAACAATATTGCTGTAATCGGGGGATATTAATGCCTGACGATCGACTTCCGTAAAATCTGTGATTTCGGAAGTGCACGAAGCTAAAAAGCTTAGCACAAGAACCCTTAGAATATTTTTAAAATACTTTTTCATTTCACCTCCGCTTTTTTGCTCAAGGCATTAGTAACTTTAGGATTCAGATACAAATTATAAAACCAATAGGTATTTCCATATTTCGAATACAGGGCGTTTTTCGCTACAGGCAGATTATTATTGTTCTGTCTGATTACGGCAGAGAATTCGGCAAACCTCCTCACAATTTTTTCGTCGACAATCTGAGGCGAAAAATTGTGAGGAACGGTTTTGGTCTGTGCCACAAAGATTATCAGTGCTTCTTCCCAGGAGCGCGGCAAAGTCTTAACACCATAAAGGGGATAATACTTGAGGTATTCGATAAATCCCCTGAGATTCGTATCCAGTAAATAAAAACTGAGCAAATAATCGTAAGCCATGCGGTTCTCCTTAGAGGTTTCAACCAGAAGTTTCAAACATCCCTCATCGCCTGTGTTTATTACCGGCTTTACAGGATTGAAGCGTCGCTTCTCAACAATCAGGCTGTCGCTATTCGTAAGGCTGGTATCTGTGACAAATTGCTTATGTTGCCGAACCCAGTCGCAACAGAGCATGTTTCCGTCGAGAATCCTCAGGAATTTCTCTGCCAGAAGGTAATTTCTGTTAATCAGATTTATCATAACCAGTCGCTTCAGGATGCGGGGACTGTCGGGCAGCAGGGTTTGTGCCTCGAAAGCCCAGTGCTGAGATTCGCCCATATATCCCAGATCGAAATAAAGATCGCTTGTAATTATGCTGGCACTTCTTGCCATATTGGCATCAATGAATAAGCCATAGGTCCCCAATAATTGAGGATACTCAAAAAGCTGATCGGGAAGGAGTCTCAGGTGAGAAAGAGCTCGTGCCCCGTGAAAATTCACCCTGAAATCGTATTCCTCGATATATTTCGTGGTTTCAAGAACTTTCTTCCACTGCCTTTGCTCCGCGTAATATTCTATAGTTAACAAATTCTTTTTTAGCGGGTTATAAGCCTTATTAAAAAGAAAATACCCCAAGACAGAAACAACAATTACCTGAAACAATACAACAAACAACTCCCGCTGAAAAAACTTGCTTTTCACCTTTGCTTTCTTTCCTTTTGCAACCGGTACAGCTTTCCTTTCAGGGATTATAGTTGAGATGAAAACTCCCAATAAAATCAATGGCAGAAGAGAGTAGAAAACATAAGTAGAAACTTCGGGGGTGTAGGCCAGGGAAGCCGGGGGCTTCATAATGGATATTTTATATAGATTTTCAAAGCTGGATTGAAAAACAAATTTAAATCCCAGATAAGGGAGCAAACCAGCAAAGAGGGCAAAAGCAGAAGCAATAACCCACTTCGACCCATTTGTATTTGTTTTCAGATAGATGAACACGGTGGAAAGGGCGAAAACAAACAAAGCAGGTCCACTGGCCAGATAGAAAAGCAAAGAGGCTAAGACAAACCATACGAAATAGCTGTACTTTGGATATTTCAGGTGAACGGCACAAAAGGCCCAGGTAAATAAAACAGCAAACAGAAGGCGGATGCTGATATAATAAGGGTAGAGGTAATCGAAGAACACCACTGTGCCGAACAAAATAAAAAGAGCGGAAATCCCAAATTCGAATTTACTCTTTCCTATCAGCATCCGGGTCATGCGAATTGCTAACAGACCTTTGATTGAAATAAAAGCAACAATGAGAAAACTCCCAAGATAATTAAAGAAGAAAAACTGAGATACAAAAAGCGAGCAGTAGTCGGCAATTCCCCCCGGGTAATCGGAGAACCTCTGAAGGAAATCCCTGTCTGTGATAAAAGCCGACTGCTGGAGCTGATAGTGCAGAAAGGGACTTATAACAGTAGCAATCACATACCAGGCAGCTACAAGAGCAGCAAAAACCAACAGATTTCCAGAGCTGAAAATTTTTAGTTTCATAACCTAAGCAATAAACCGATATTTATATACTTTTACAGTATTTTAACAAATAAAAATAATAAACAAAGCTTACAATGTCATTTTCAACGACTACCGGATTAGCTCTGAATAATCTTTGTATTAGTCCCCGAATAGGCACTACTCTTGCAGACCAGCTTACTGACTGTTACAAGCAGCTTACCGAATATTCCATTATTAAATCTTTCCCAAGGGTTTCGATTGTGAAACAGACTGTCTTCATTTCCGTCGCAAATAATGCAGAATATATTCAAAGCAAGCAAAAATTATTGTCATGCGCAAAGGAATATTTCGAAAAAATCCCCCCCACTTCAATAATTGCCCAATTACCCGAAAACGGTTCGCTAAGCTTGGAAATAACTGCTATTGAAGGTTTAATGCCCGATCAGATCAACTATAGGCAGAATGATGATTCCACATGGCTGGTAGTTAACAGATGCGGTATGAAGATGATTTTTGCTTCCTGCACGGGTGAAAAGTATTCCAACGGCACGGTTCTGGAGCAGAGTCAGGAGGCCTTCAGCCAGGTTCAGAATGTTTTATCCACAGAGGGGATGAGGTTTTCCGACATTATCCGCCAATGGAATTATATTGAACAAATCACCGAAAATGTGATTCGCAACAATTCCACAAGTCAGCATTACCAGTTGTTTAATGACGTGCGCTCGAAATTCTACAATCAGGATGGTTTCTCAAACGGCTTTCCAGCGGCAACCGGGATAGGTACGGATTTCGGGGGAATCAGTATCGATATCATTGCTGCAGAACTCGGACCCGACTGTCGTTCGGTTGCGATTAAAAGTCCGGTTCAACAGGATGCTTATAAGTACACTCAGGAAGTTTTGGCCGAGAATTCGTGCATGAGTGATTTTTGCAGAACCTCGCCAAAATTTGAGCGTGCACGGGTGCTGGTCACCCCAGAGTGCAAGTGGGTTTTTATCTCGGGAACGGCTGCCATAAAGGGACAGGTAAGTATCCCATTCAAGTCGGCCGAGGTTCAGACTGAAATGACGATTCAAAACATTCTGAGTTTAACCTCCCCCGAGAATCTGATGAAGCATGGGGTGGGAACGGGACAAAAAGCCAGGTTAACCCATCTGAGAATTTATGTGAAATATCCTAAAGATCTTAAGCAGGTGCAGGAAACCTGCCGGAAGTATTTCCCTCATCTACCCGCCATATATTTAATAGCTGATATTTGCAGGCCGGAGTTGCTCGTTGAAATAGAGGGCCTTGCTGTTACTACCTGATTTTTACTCCAATCAAGTGTCTTTTGCTTCTTATCAATAATTACAAGCGATAGTAAGGAGTGAAAAGCTGCTTTATATCCGAAGCAGTAGATTAGGAAATGAAAATAAAAAACGCTTATATTAGCAGCTGATTAGCGTAAAGAGGGCAAATGAATTTTGAGTATCCCGATATTTTGCCTGGCAGCGAAACCTACAGCACAGATTCAGAAAAACCAACAAATTTTGCATTCCCTTATGAAAACAAGTCCTAAAGTAGTTGAAAAGAAATACCTGCTTCCCTTTGTCATAATTACAAGTCTCTTTGCGCTCTGGGGATTTGCCAATGATATTACGAATCCGATGGTGGCTGCCTTTAAAACCGTGATGGAGATTTCCAATGCAAAAGCAGCTTTGATTCAATTCGCATTTTATGGCGGTTACGCAACCATGGCTCTTCCGGCAGCCATATTTGTAAAACGATTCAGTTATAAGAAAGGGATTCTTTTAGGACTTATACTTTATGCCATCGGGGCGCTCATGTTCTACCCTGCTGCAAAATATGAAGCCTTTGGATTTTTTCTGATTTCGTTGTACGTGCTCACATTTGGGCTTGCTTTTCTTGAAACAACAGCGAATCCATATATAATTTCTATGGGGGATGAAGAGACTTCAACCCGCCGGTTGAACCTCGCACAGTCGTTTAACCCAATCGGATCGTTAATGGGGATGTTTGTTGCTTCCAATGTCATATTGGTAGCTCTGAATTCAGACAAACGGGATGCCGCCGGCAGCCTCATATTTCCAAACCTTGAACCCGCTCAAAAAGCAATAATCAGAACACATGATTTGGCCGTTATAAGCAATCCGTATGTAATGCTCGGATTGGTTGTAATTGCAATGCTTGTGATAATAGCTGTAACCAAAATGCCTGTGCGGGCAAATGCGAATCACGAGGCAAAAACGCTTGATATAATCGGGCGACTCCTTAAAAAGCCGGTATACAGGGAAGGTGTTATCGCACAAATGTTTTATGTCGCTGCACAAATTATGTGCTGGACTTTCATTATCCAATATGCGGAGAATTTGGGGATCGTAAAATCGACTGCCCAGAAGTACAATATTATTGCAATGTCAATTTTTCTCTCAAGCAGGTTTATCAGCACCTTTTTAATGAAATACATCAACTCGAAAAGACTGCTGCTTTTCTTTGCTATCGGGGGAATACTGACCATTACAGGTACCATCTTTATTCAGGGAATGGGCGGTTTGTACTGCCTGATAGCCACATCGGCATTTATGTCGTTAATGTTCCCGACAATTTACGGAATTGCACTTTACGGAATTGGAGATGATGCAACAATAGGTGCAGCCGGACTGGTAATGGCCATAGTAGGCGGAGCACTGATGCCTCCCTTACAGGGAGCCATCATTGATATCGGCACCATTGCGGGAATGCCTGCGGTAAACTTCTCGTTTGCATTGCCGCTAATTTGTTTCGCTGTTATTGCAATATTCGCATACCGCACAACAAAAAGGCAACATCAGTAATGAGATGTCCGTTCCGGTAGAGTAGACGAAAACAAATTAGTTTTTCGGTTTCTTAATCCCATCCGTCTTCGAATACAAATACCTCTTAATCTTATTGGTTGGTGTTTTCTCGAAAGGGTTTTCCTGGAATTTGGTAAACTGTATCTTGGAGAATCGGTTGACGCGCTGATTGACAAATTTTTGCGCCTCCTCAAGAAGTTCGTCCATAGTGTCGTGTGCCACATGCATCACACGCTCATTCAATTTAACCAATTTATTCTCAAAGTCTTTCAGGTTGATGCTAATTAAAGCACCGATCCTGCCTTCTTCCTGAACAACCAGAGATTCCTCGATAAACTCGATCCCGTTAAGGATGGCTTCAATTTCCTCGGGATAGATATTTTCCCCGTTGGTTCCAAGAAGCACATTTTTTATTCTTCCCCTGATAAACACAATGCCATCTTTATCGATATAACCAAGATCGCCGGTCTTAAACCAGCCATCTTCGGTAAACACGGCAGCGGTCTGCTCCGGGTTTTTATAGTATCCCGACATTACATTGGGACCCTTAGCCTGTATTTCACCTTCTCCGGTTTCAGGATTCGGCTCGAATATCCGCAATTCCAGTCCAACCACGGCCGGGCCGGTAGCCTGCCACTTGGATTTAAAGGGAGCGGCACCTGCGAGCATAGGAGCTGTTTCGGTAAGTCCGTAACCGATCGCATAAGGGAACTTGGCTTCTCTGAGGTGTTTTTCAATTGCAGGATCGAGTTTAGCCCCACCCACACCAAAGAACCTGAGTTCGCCCCCAAAGGTTTTCATAAGTTTTTTGCCCGCCACCTGGTTCAGAAGAATCCGGGTCGGCTTGAATTTAAACAAGTTCCTGGTAATCCACTTCGCGTTCAGTTTGGGTAGTACCTGTTTGCGGTAGATTTTCTCAATAATCAGCGGAACGGTAAGAATCATTGTGGGCTTCACCTGGGTAAAAGACTCTACCAGCACAGAGGGTGTTGGCACTTTGCGCAGATAATACACGCTTGCGCCAGCATACAAAGGCAGCAAAAAACCTAGCGAATTCTCATAGGTATGCGACATAGGAAGGATGGAAAGGAAACGGTCGGTTTCAACAACATCGGGGATGTCGCGACTAACCTTTACCATCCAGGAGATATTCTTGTGACTGAGCATAACGCCCTTGGAGGAACCGGTTGTTCCGGAAGTATAAATGATCGATGCCAGATCGTCTTCCTGAACCTCAACTTCGCCATCGGCGAAGCAAGTGACAGGCTTAACCTGATTGGTCAGATTCGATTTGTCGCCAAAAACCGTAAGGCTATCGATTGTAATAACGGGGATCGGCAATTTGGTGAACAAACCGGAAAGGCGGGAAATATGCCTTTCGCTGGCAAAAACCACTTTGGTTCCTGAGTGAACCAAAATCGAACTTACCTCTGTCTCGTTAAAGTCGGGCAATATGGGAACAGCAACACCACCAATACCGGTAACAGAAAGGAAGGCCACTCCCCAGTTTGGCATATTTTCGCTGAGTATGGCCACGCGGTCGCCTTTGGTAACATCAAGGAGTTTCAGCAGACCAGCGGATTTCTGGATCTCTTCCCTAAGCTGATTGTAGGAATATCCTTCCTCTCCCACAAAAGTTAATGCTGAATTTCCCCCTTTGTTTTCGAATGAGTTCCGAAGGATGGAACTAATGGTTAGATTGTTCATTTTTGTCAGGAGTGTGAAGTAAAAAGGCTGAACTTTTAATTTCGCAGTTTAAAGTTTGCTGCTAACATAACTATAATCTTTGAAAATCCAATACTTTTCAAAGTCACTAATGATCTTTGCAGATACTTGAAAGAGAAAGAATAAAAAAGTTTTTAAAGACTTACCCGAGGTAAGTCTTTAAAAGCTTGCTTCTTGAGGTATGACGGAGTCTGCGAATTGCTTTCTCCTTAATCTGCCTTACACGTTCCCTTGTAAGCCCGAATTTCTCGCCGATTTCTTCAAGGGTCATTTCCTGGCAGTTGATTCCGAAGAAGAGTTTGATTATATCGCGTTCCCTTTCTGTAAGGGTTGCCAATGATCTTTCTATTTCTTTAGAAAGCGACTCATTAATGAGGTTTTTGTCTGCGTTCGGAGAATCGTTGTTTTGCAATACGTCCAGCAAACTGTTGTCTTCGCCATCCACAAACGGCGCATCAACTGATACATGCCTGCCTGAAACGCGAAGTGTGTCGGCAACTTTCTCTTTTGGAAGGTCGAGTGCTTCAGCCAACTCTTCGGGAGTGGGTGTACGCTCAAATTCCTGTTCAAATTTCGAGAAAGCCTTATTAATCTTATTCAAAGAACCGACCTGGTTCAGAGGAAGCCTGACAATTCTGGACTGCTCGGCCAAAGCCTGAAGAATTGATTGGCGAATCCACCAAACTGCATATGAAATAAATTTAAATCCGCGGGTCTCATCGAATTTCTCAGCAGCCTTTATCAATCCCAGGTTACCCTCATTGATCAAGTCGGGTAAGCTTAAGCCCTGGTTCTGATATTGTTTGGCAACTGACACAACAAATCTAAGGTTGGCACGGGTAAGCTTTTCCAAAGCAATACGGTCACCTTTTTTGATTCTTTGCGCTAATTCAACTTCCTCTTCTACAGTAATCAACTCTTCCTTACCAATTTCCTGCAAGTATTTATCCAATGATGCACTTTCCCGATTGGTAATGGATTTCGTAATTTTTAATTGTCTCATCCTTTTTTTCTCTCCTAAAAAAATTGTGTTGCAAAAGTAGGCTATTTAACAATACGATTCAAGTCATATCTAATGAAAGTTTAAACAAAAAGAAGGACAAGCAGCAGCATGTCCTTCTTCAAGAATCAGTTGCAGCTCTTAAAATTATAAACCAAATGCGTAATACGCTATGGTTTTATCGGGATAAATCCCTTCAATATATACACCTCCCTGAGTTTTCGACAATACCGACTTGATATCCTCGAGGCTGGTTGCCGGCTGATTGTTGATCTGCGTGATAACAAAACCCTCACGCACCCCAGCTTTCATAAGCTTACCGGATTTCAGGGAAGTCACCCTTACTCCATATTTAATTCCAAGTTTCTGTTTTATGTCTTCGCTGACGGGTTCAAGGCTAGCTCCAAGCAGTGCAAGAGAGTCGTTCTTCTTCACCACTCCGGTATCGCCATCCATGTTCCTTAATACAACTTCAAAGATCTTTTCTTTATTGTTTCGGTTGACAAGAATATTTACCTTGTCGTTGGGTCGGAATTTACTGATCTGTTCTTGTAACTCTGAAACACTATTAACGGGTATATTGTTCACTGAAATGATCACATCCCCTTCTTTTATTCCTGCTGAAAGAGCAGCCCCGCCTTCGCGAATCCCATTGATATAAACACCCTTAAGCTTGTCGATATTGTGTGTCTTGGCCACTTCCTGTGTAACGTCTTGAATTGTGACACCCAAAATAGCACGCTGCACCTGACCAAATTCTTTTAGATCGGCAACAACTTTTTTTGCGATATTAACGGGCACAGCAAATGAGTTACCCGAGTATGAACCCGTTCGTGAAGCAATTGCGGTATTGATCCCAACAAGCTCGCCATGGGTGTTTACAAGAGCTCCCCCGCTATTACCCGGATTTACAGCTGCGTCGGTCTGAATAAAAGATTCAATAGACGATTCGCCAAGTATATTAATACTTCGTGCCTTTGCACTCACAATTCCGGCGGTTACCGTTGAAGTGAGGTTATAGGGGTTACCGACAGCCAAAACCCACTGGCCCAGCTTGAGATCATCGGAGTTCCCATAGCTTATGAAAGGAAGATCCGATGCGTTAATCTTTACAAGAGCGATATCGGTGCTGGGGTCCACCCCGATTACTTCGGCAGTGAAAGAGCGCCGATCGTTCATAACAACTTCTATTTCGTCCGAGCCTTCGATAACGTGATTGTTGGTTACAATGTAACCATCCGCCGAGATAATAACTCCCGAACCGAATCCCATTAAAGGCTGGGGCTGAACATTAGGCTTCTCGCCAAAGAAAAACTCGTAGAAGGGATTGTAACTATAACTGCCCGGCGACTTGGTTTTAACATGCACCACCGCATCGACCGCTCTCTCGGCCGCACCCGTAAAGTCCATAAACTCGCCTGAAATACCGTCATTGAGGCCTGTATAGATGGCGCGTTCACTGACAGGTGCCTCTACCGTGCGCACTTCGGGTTGAAAAAATGAAGCATACATAACCACTGCTATTATTGCCCCAAATGCAGACGCTACTACTGCCAATAAAATACCTTTTGTTTTCATGTCGTTCTGTTTTTATTTCTGTATTATTTCATTTTCCGCAAAATCACTTTCAAATATTATGCCCTCGTGAAATGAATTATGTAATATTGCAGCAAAGTAACGCCAAAACCTGTCAGGTTGTTTTGGAATAACAAGCGATTTAACCTTTTTTAACACAGGAATATGGAAATTGAGTTTTTCAAATACCACGGAGCTGGCAATGATTTCGTTATGGTTGACTGTCGGCAGGTTGACGAGCATTTGTTCGACAACATAAAGGTCGGTTTCCTGTGCAACAGGCACTTGGGTATCGGTGCCGATGGGCTGATTCTGCTTCTTGACGACCCATCGGCAGAATTCAGGATGAAATATTTCAACTCCGATGGCCGAGAAGGCACAATGTGCGGCAACGGCGGAAGGTGCATCGTTGCTTTTGCCCGCGATCTGGGAATAATCCATCAAAAGACCGTGTTTTCGGGAATCGATGGACTGCACCATTCGGAAATTATGGACAGTGGGCTGATCAACCTAAAAATGATTGATGTTGATGGAGTCAAAGAAATGGAGGACGGCTATCTCGTTGAAACCGGCTCAAGGCATTTCGTCACCTTCAGAAAAAGCATTTCCGACATTGACGTGTTTTCGGAAGGTCGCGAAATCCGTCAACAGGCAAGATTCGCCGATGAGGGCACAAATGTTAATTTCGTTGAGACTGTTTCCGAAAATGTTTTTAAGATACGTACCTTCGAAAGAGGTGTTGAAAACGAAACACTGGCCTGCGGCACAGGAGCGGTTGCGTCTGCCATTTCTTCACATTATCGTCAAAAAACTGACAAAAATTCATACACCATTCATGCCCTGGGAGGAACCCTTAGCGTCAACTTCACAGTCCAAAACAATGAAAACTATTCAAACATATGGCTGAAGGGTCCTGCAAAATTCGTCTTCAAAGGCCAAATCAACATTTAATTAACTAATTCCCTCACTCATCCTCAAAGCAAATTTCCGGATCTCCTCCTCGTTGATTCTGGAAACCGAATTCTTGATGCCGGTGGCTTTCCGGGTAAATTTCTTTTCAAAGAGGCTCATTTTCCCAAGGTTAAACTCACCTCCAAATAAGCCGATTGCAAGGGCATTCTTCCTAAGTTCTTCAGGATAAGCTTTGTTAAACTGCAATTGTGCCGTATCGCCGTTTTCCATGCAACAAAGGTATAGTCCCAATTTCTTTTCAGCGAGTTGTGAGTGGTTATTTTTTATGAAGTCCTCAATGCGGGTCTGAATAACGCCCATGTGAATGGATCCGCCAATGACAACTCTGTCGTAATCGTCAATGCTGACATTTTCATTTTCCTGCAAACGCGCGATTGCGATTTCTCCATTGATAAGCTCTTTAAGCTTATGAGCACATTTTTCAGTACTACCATGCAAACTTTCAAAAATTATTATTGTCTTCATTATCGCTTATCTATTTCTATTGAACCCGCAAACCCAAGCTATACACTTTACTCAACCACTCATTAACTTTTTTCTCTTCTGCATTTCGTACCGGGGTAAGAGTAAAAAAACGAACCGGGTTGATTCCGCAGAATCTCAAAGTTGCACCTTTGATTGCTCTATGGCCCGGCCTTCCTTGAACCAGATTATAATACCACATCGGGGTATCCATTGTAACTATTACCCTGGCCGATTTACCTGTCAACAAAGGCTCAACATTCTTTGAGTTCTTCTTGTATTGAAAGGCAAAACCGGGCCATAAAACCTTATCAATAAAACCCTTAAAAAGCGCAGGATAGGTTCCCCACCAATTGGGGTATATAAAAACCAAATGATCGGCCCATGCGATGAGCACCTGGGAGGAAAGTATATCGTCTTCGAGCTTTTCTATACGCTTGTATCCTAAAAATAAAATAGGATCAAAATCAAGATCCTTTACAATTATCTCTTTAACTTCGGCTCCACCTGCCTCTGCCCCTTCCTTGTACTTTGCTGAAATCCTGCTGCTCAAACTGTCTTTGTTCGGGTGACCCTGAATTATCAATACTTTTTTACTAATCATCAATCAAAAAAATAAAACCCGGAAGAGTATACAATTCAGTTTACCTGTCCGGAGTTAAGTGAAATGAAAACATTATTTTGTAAGTTACTTTTTCAAGCGGAAATCAAACGCGAAATTTTTCCTCCTAATCAATCAGGTTTATAACAATCATGCTATCAAAATGTTTATTGGAAGATATCTATTCATTAATTTCCTGCAATAATTTGTTTGCCCTTTCGAAATCGTTTTCATTAATATGAATTTCAATTTCAAAATATCCACTTAAGGGGGCACGAAAATGAGGCAGGGTGGATTTGTCAATCGTCTTGAAATCGATTGAGTTAGCATTGAGAATAATCAAACATCTTCTCATTAATTCTTTCTCGAAACAGGAACTGTGAAAAATGTATTTATTATCCATTCTGGATTTTTTTGTAATTGTTTATACTAAAATCCGAAATGCGGCTGCTTTTTAGATATCAAAACTATTATTTATAGTACAGGGATAACAGCGAATTTCAAACTCGGATAATCGCTGATTTAAAAATACAAAAAAAATCTGCGCAACTTAGAATCCGAGTCATCTGCATTCTATTTCTAATCTGTTTCGTTTAAAAAACGATTTTAAACATCCCCCTGATTTCATTGAACTTGAAATTGACAGCCTTATCATCCGGATACTTTTCATTTAAAACATCACGAACGCCGATAGCGATTTTTTCAGTTTCACCATGACAAGAAAGACACATGGGTGAACCGAGAACGATCGGAGAATAATATATCAATCTCCCGTCTTCGCTCACAACCTGTGCAGTAAGCAGTTCTCCTTTCCCGTGCCGTGAAATATATTCGTCTATCATTTCAATTTCCCTGGCATTTGCAGCGTTCAAGGGATTACGGTATTTGTGCGACACCCTGCTAATTTCAACCTGCTCCATCTTTGAAATACTGTCGGTAATGGGTATAGCTTCCAATGAACAGTAATTGATTGCGCCCGGGAGTCCGTTTTTCTGAATTTCCATGTTCAACTTAGTCGTAATGGCCTTTACCAGTTTTTCGGAAATTTCAGCGCCTTTCTTTAGCATCTCCGGATGATTGTCTTGCTGCCAACTCATATACCCGCTAATCAGCAAACTTATCAATACAAAGGACAGTAATGTTTTCAAAATATATGATTTTAGATTCGTATTGGTCAAAACTAAGCTTTTTAAGCTTCAATGACAACAATACAGCCTCACACAAAACACAAGGAATCCTAAGAAATAATAAAAATCATCCTTATCTTTTATGCGTTAAAAAAAACTATTATGGATCTGGGAATAAAAAATCAATGGTTTATCGTGGGAGGTGCAACAAGTGGTTTTGGCAGAGCTACCGCGGAGAAGTTAATTGAAGAGGGTGCCAATGTTGTTGCAATTGCCAGAAATGAAGCAGAGTTGCTGAAGTTTCAGGCTTTACACCCGGATAGAATCACAACACTTGCAGGCGACCTCAGCTTACCCTATACCTTGGACTTATTGAAAGACACTTTCGACCTTTCCTCCTTTTCCGGAGCGTTTATCAATGCAGGTGGCCCTCCATCCAAAAGAATAATGGAAACCAAAATAGAGGATTGGGATGATGCATACAAGCTGTTGCTAAGATGGAAGGTTATGCTCGCTCAGATTCTGATTCCCATTTTCACTAAAAACAATTATGGGAAGCTTGTTTTTGTGGAAAGCGTTTCAGTAAAGCAACCCATCGAGAATCTCGTACTAAGCAACTCATTGAGAATGGCAGTAGTTGGTTTCGTAAAAACACTTGCTATTGAAACAGCAGGCAAGGGTGTTACCATGAATATTTTAGCACCCGGGTACCATGATACAAAAGCTATTCAAAGGATTTTGGTTAAGTCGAGTGAACTCAAGGGCATTAGCATAGAGGAAGCCGGACAAAACCTTATCAATCAAATCCCAGCAGGAAAATTAGGAAGTCAGGATGATTTTGCATCATTGGCTGTATGGTTACTCTCTCCGCATTCCAATTATATTAACGGACAAACAATAAGTATTGATGGTGGGTTGGTAAGAGGGTCGTTCGGGTAAGAATGGGATCATGTCTGTAAAAAATTTAGATCAAACAATTTTAAAAAAAATTGATTCCTGTAAGGAATATTAAGAATTCTAAATTACTTTTAATACATAAAAAAATTAAACCCCATGAAAAAAACACTTAGTATTTTGACCCTGCTTGCAGGAATCCTTGTTTTTGGCTGCAAATCCGGAACTGCTCCTGAAAGCAATGCAGTCGCAGAACCTGTTGCTGAGGCCGCTCCAGCTGAAAGCAATCTGATCAAAAAATATCAGATAAAATCAGGTATTATAAACTTTGAAACAAAAATTGCAGGAATAGAGGGAAAAACAATTCTCTATTTTGACAACTACGGAAGTTTGGAGCTTGAAGAAAAGTACACAGGCGACCAGCTTAAAGAAGGTAACCTTTGCGATGGCACGAACCTCTACTCAATAAACTTCGGAAAGAAAACAGCATACAAAGCATCAGTTTGTTCAAGGGGAGTTGCCCTTAAAGTTGACTGGAATGAGATCTCAGATGCTGACAAGCAGGATAAAGCAAAAAAACTGCCGAATGTAAGTATTGCCGGAAAAGATTGCGAATCCTTTTCATACACGGCATCAGGAGTCACCTCGGTTTTTGCAGGATGGAATAACATCTGCGTAATGCAGGAACAGGATAATCAATTTGGCGGAACCTTTATGAAAGCGGTAAGCATTGAAGAAAACGTTAGCATACCGGCAGAAAAATTCGCCGTTCCGGAAGGTTTTGAGTTGAGATAGAATTTTGAAGGCAGAAGGTAGAAGGTAGAATTATGGAAAAGTCATATATTCATGAATAGTCCCAATTCTAAATTCTGAATTCTAAATTCTACCTTCTGAATTCTAAACTCCATTCCTAACTAACTTCAATAAAAATCGCCATTGCAATCAGCAAATCGGTTGCAAGAACTGTAATTACATTGCTTCCCAATGCAGGAATAAGCTTGGAAATATTATCCCCGTCATTTATGGCGGTAATACTTGCCTTGATAGCCAGGGGCAATGGGAACAGAGCAATGTAAATCCAGTAAGAGGAAAGTCCGACCAATGGCAAGGCCAGTATTATCGCAAAACTGGTGAACATCCCTATGGCATAAACCCATGCAGCTCCTTTGATGCCCAGCCGGATCACCAGATGCTTTCTGCCTCCGGCTTTGTCGGCCTCCACATCCGGAAACTCATTGATAAGCAACAACAATGCGGTAAGTATGCCTGCGGGAACCGAAAGCCAAACAACCTCTGCGGGGAGCATGGAATTCCAGTTCATAGCCTGATTCGCGTTCATGGAAATGTAGGTTCCGAGCACAACAAGCGAACCCAGTGACAATCCCGAGAATAACTCTCCCAGCATGTATCTTGCCAGAAAATTGGTGTAAAACAGAATGCTGATGCTTCCCAGAAAAGCAAAAACCAAAATGATCCAATGGGCTATTAAACTGAAATAAATTCCAATAGCCAACGAAATCAACAAGGTAACAACCGCCACAATCAAAACTGTTCCCGGCTTGCTCTTGCCTGCTGTCATCATGCCGCTACCACCGCTGAAAGGCGTGCGGATGGTCTTAAAATCGATCTGTGTAAAATAATCGGAGTACTCGTTGAACAGGTTTACCGAAATGTGCGCACTTACAACTCCTATCACAAGCAAAAAGGCATGGAGATAATTGAAATCCGTTACCAGCTGAAGCGGATATTTAATCGATAATGCTAACCCTATTAATACAAGGAGTACCGAAAGTATGAGAAAAGGAGCCCTGATCTGAGCCATCCAAACTTTAAAATCATTCATGATCTGTGTTTTATTTTTTCGTTAAAAATTTATTTATAATCGTTTCCGAATCCTTCATATTCCCGAACACACTTCTTGAATTCCGATTCAAAAAACCTATACCCGGGAAATCAACCAATTTTAGAGAGAACAATTTATTTAAAGAAGTGTTTGCCTGCAACAAGAATTTATCTGCTATTTAACACGGAAAGAATTCTTAGTCCCGCATCCTCGAAATAATTCACGGTTCTCTCGCTCCGGTTGGCAAATCCCAAAATAAACCCGCCTCCGCCCGAGCCGCAAAGCTTAAGCGAATAATCGCCCGTGTCGATTCCGTTTTTCCAAACTTTGATGAAGTCTTCCGGAATCATTTCCTTGAAATGCTCAATCTGCAGTGCCGATAGCTCGCCAATCTGCTTCATGAAGTTCGGAATCGCTCCCTCAATTAGGGTTTCGATACAGCTGTCCGTCTGCGGGATCAAATCATTCTTCAGAATCCGCTTAAAAGCCTTATCATTTGATTTCTCCAGGAACAGATTCACCAATCCCTCCGTTTTTGAGGTTTTTCCTGTGTCGAGAAGGAATATTTCAAAAGCCTGATTGCTGTTAGGGTTTGGGAAGTCCACAATCTCTATTTTCTCGGGGGAGTAAACCAACAAGGGCCGGCCAACATAGCAACTCAGGGGATCGAGCCCCGAGCTCCTCCCGTGAAAAAAAGATTCCATGAACGAAAAATGCTGTTTTAAGACGACAAGGTTTGGACTTGTATCCGGCAAAAGTCTTTTTTTCGAATACGCCTCGTAAACCGCAGCCACCAGAACGCCCGAACTTCCAACTCCATAGCCTTGAGGGATATCGGAATCGAGGTACATACCCCTATCCAAATCATTATTAAGCTGCTCGATCTCCAGTTCCAATCCCTCGGGAAACCCATTATTATGATTCTCCAGGTACGTGCAAAAACCCTTTAAACTTGAATTGGAAGTCTCATGCTCCGGGCTTAAGGAGTCGTCAAACCAAAGTTTGCCTCCGAAATGCGGAAAGGGTAGCGTAAGAGCCTGGGAGCCCGACATAAGTGTATACTCCCCGAACAGGAGGATTTTGGCATTGAATCTCGGGGGAGATGAATTCATCATCGTCGGTTTATTCATGGTAAGCATTATCAGGCAATTTGTATTGGGCCGTTTCCCATTTCATCCCATAACACCCTTCCCTCTTCACAGTATTCCATCAATTCCCGGGTTATGAAGTCCTTTATATTTTTCTTCTCCGAAGCGGGATAAAGCAGATGTACATTGGGGCCGGCGTCGATCGTGAAACAAATAAAAGCGCCTGATTTTTCGCGGTAATCGCGAATTTTGTTTATGATTTGGAGGGTCCCCGGTTCCAAGAGCATAAATCCCGGATCTGAGCTCATCATCAGTGAATGAAGCCCTAAGGCCTCGTTTTCAGTAACCCTGACAAAGTCCGCCACATTCCCCGTCTTTAGGGCATTGAGGATAAGTCCCATATTTTTCTCCGCCAGTCGGTAACGCTGTTCAGCGTATGGGTGGGCGTTCATCAGATGGTGACCGGCGGTGCTGCTGATCTTCTTCTTTGCGGAACTAACAATCAGAACACTGTCCTGCATTTCCGAAAACACTGGATTAACAGTGAAATCAAGAGGCACAGCCCATTCATCGGACGAACCCGCAACAAAGGATGTTTTGCCCCAGACACTGAATCCGCCATAAACCGAACGCGAAGCGCTTCCCGAGCCCAGACGGGCAATTTCCGATGCCCTACGGTAGAAATCACCACTTGAAGCATCCGCGCCTCCTTGTTCTGTCTCCCCCGAAACAGAAGAGAAACAAAGCGCCAGTGCGCTCATGGCACTGGCTGAACTCGCAATCCCCGCCGAGTGCGGGAACGTGTTCCAGCTTTCAATCACAAGGCTGTGATTCTTCAGAGCGGGGAAGAACGGAATGATCCGGGAAAGGAACGACTCGATTTTCGATTCAAAATCCGGGGCCGGCCTACCTTCGAAAAAGAATTGGGTTTTCGCTTGGATCTTTGAATCGAGAACCCTCACGATGGTGCGGGTAACAGAATTTTTCAGCGTCATGCTAAGGGAAGCGTTCGAAGGAAGCTGATTCCCGTGTTTCCCCCAGTACTTGACCAGTGCAATATTGGATGGACTGACCCACTCCGATTTCATAAGAAATTCTTTTTCAGGGCTGTTCATAAAGCTTGTCTAAATGTTTTTCATTACTACATCCTCATAGGAGAACCAGGTATGCATGTCTTTTTTGCGGAGCCAGGTAAGCACGTACTCGCGGGGCATATCTGTTGCCAGGAGGATGAAGTCGCCGCCCCAGGCCCCAAGTGATTTCAAATCGCCATTGAAATCACTCAGCAGCTTTTCACTTAATGCGGGTATATCAAGCACTTCGGAAATGATTTTCTCATGATCGCGCATCAGTTTCCGGAATTCCCGAAGTTCTGAGCATGCAAGCATCGCCATGGTTATGGAGTCGAGATCGGCTATCTGGGCGGAGTAATCGCACTCGCTTTGTTGGTTGAAACGCTCAACGGCCAGGGATGAGTTCCTTTTCTTTCCCAAATAGGCAACATAGAGTTGGGCGTGGAAGGGTGGAAAGAAATCAACCTGCGTGATTTCGCGCTTGTCTTGGGCAAACCGATAAAGCACAGGCCTGTCAGAAAGTGCTGCAGCAATATCATATCCCGAGCCCCGGGAAACTTTACTGAAAAGCTCAAAAGGATCGATTTCCGCCCATCGTGCAACATTGACAATGAGCGAAGAGCTGCTTCCAAATCCCCAGTTTATATCGAAATCGAGTTCCGAAACCGCTTCGTACCTTTCGGTACCACTTAAAAATTCCGGCCGTAGGCTCTTTGCTGCCAACAGTATCTCCCTAAGATTCTGAGCTGTGGGAAAATCGTTTGAGTTTCCAATGACAAATTCATCGAGTGAAAAAATGGCATCAAACCAATGTTGCCCTTTTATATAGGTTTTCCACACAAGTGAGGGATTGCCGGGATGTTCGGAAACCTTCAGGGTCTGCCCGTACTTGAGGGGAACAGCAAGAGCAAGGGCTCCGCGCAATACGAGGTATTCACCGCTTAACATCAGCTTGGCATTAGATCTGTAAGTTTGTATGAATGGCTCCTGATTCATTGAATTCCTCTCTGCTTGTTTAGATACTGTTCCACTTCATAATGTGAAACACTATGGTTTTCGAAGTACTCAACGGCTTTCGCCCGTTCCTGGGCATCGGCTCCCAGAACCGACAATATATTTCCCAGGTGCATTTTCATATGCCCCTTCTGTATCCCGTGGGTGATAAGGGAACGTACAGCTGAGAAATTACTGGCAAGGCCGGCCGAGGCGATAATCATCATGAGTTCGCTGGCATTTGGCTTTCCAAGAATCTCAAACGACCATTTTGCCATGGGGTGCAGGCTCGTTAAGCCTCCCACCGTGCCAACCGCAATAGGCAACTCCAGGCTCATCCGGAAAACATCGTCCCGTAGCTCAACTCTGGAAAGCGAGCTGTACTTACCGTTGCGCGAGGCATAGGCATGGCCCGCGGCTTCAACTGCCCTGAAATCGTTGGCGGTTGCAAGAACCACCGCGTCGATCCCATTGAAAATTCCCTTATTGTGGGTAACCGCCCGAAATGGGTCTACACTTGCGATATCCACAGCCATCTTGAACTTACGGGCAAATTCCTCACCGCTTAAGCCCTCAGGGGTTTCGAGGGAGGAGATAGGGGCTTCGACGAAACACTCTACAACACAGTCGGGTGTGTAATTTGAGAGTATCGACATAATAATTTCAAGCTCATCTTTTTGCTCCCCCGATTCAAATATGCGGCTGTAAAAAATCTTCATAAGTGAAGACATCTCTTCCAAAACCGAATTGATAAAATTAGCGCCCATGCTGTCGGCCGTTTCAAAGCCGATTCGAAGCTGGTAATAATGGTCCAGAAGATCTGTGAGATCGAGGAACTCAATATCCCTGATGCCTCCGCCACGTTCCGTCATTTTTCGAGTCAGATGCCGGGAGTTTCCCTCCAGATAAATCTTAAGTTCATCGAGTGAATTTTTGAGAGCAGCACTATTGCCGGTCCAGCAGAAATGGATCTGACCGACTTTTGTTGTACCCTTAACCGTTGCGTGAAAACCTCCATTTCCCGACCAGAAGCGGGCAGCAGAGGATGCGGCAGCCACAACGGAGGATTCCTCGGTGACCATGGGTACGGTGTAGTACTTGCCGTTGATGACAAAATTCGGTGCCACACCGTAAGGAAGCGGGAAATTGCCAAGTGTATTCTCCGAAAACTGTTCGAGTAAAAGCTGTACTTCAGGATTCCGATGGTTCAAGGAATTGAGTTCAGTCAGAAAACCGGTATCATCGACAAGATTGTCTGAAATGATTTTCAGTTTCTGCTCCTTGCTGAGCTTGGAAAAACCATGTATGAGTTTGTCTTCCATCCTATTCCCTGATTCGTAAAAAAGAGTAGGCGAGCTCCAGCCCTTTGATCTGATGTTCGGTATAGTTCCGCAACTGTTCATAATCCTCTTTGGCATATTTCAGAAAGCCCGATGCCTGACCATAAATGGCAGGAAGCAATGATTTCTTTATCAGGTAATATCCATCGAGGAAGGTCTTTATCCCACCGGAAACAATAATGTTTTTGCACTGCACATTTCCCTCTCTCACAATTGCGTTAACCATTTCCGTCATCTGAAAAGCATCATGTCCAACGCGTGACAGGGGTTCAAAAAGCTGTTGCATGCTTTCGCTGGCCCTGAGGAGTTCGACCTTTGCAAAGTTCGTGCCTCCAAAAGCGGCAAATTCAACCGATTCAAGAGGGAGTTGCAGCAATGCGCGCAGGCTCTCCATTCCCATACCTTGTCCTACCTCTTTAACAATCAAAGGATAACCGGCCTGAGCCAGCACAATCTCAACCGATTCAATAGCTGGCCGCAGAAGTTTGTCACCTTCCGGCTGAAACCATTCCTGCAAGGGATTCACGTGGATGATCAGCCCATCGGCCCGCAGCTTCGAAAGGAGGGCATCGATTTTCCCCAGTTCCTTTTTCGCAATCATCTGTTCAACCTGAGCTATTCCGAGGTTTGCAAAGAAAGGGAGATCGTTGCCGAGCTCATCCCTCATGTTGAAATCAGGCAAATGCTTGTCGTCATCGAGTATGATGCGGCAGGAGCCGAGGCCCATACCCATACCGAACTCTCTTGCCACACGCGCCAGATTGCGGTTTATCTTGCCTGCCAGCTCCGTGCCTCCGGTCATGCTGGAAATCCATATCGGTACTCTTTGTCTTTTCCCGGCCAGAAAGAAATTACCCGGAATGGCTTCGGGATGCCGGCTCATCATCGGCTCGTAATAGAACCGGTTGTCAATCTCATCACGGAGTGTCTGCGACTGAAAAGCGAGGTCGATATGATCTTTTTTCCGGTTTTCCATTTCTTTATAATCCTAGGTTACGTGCAATTACCAATCTGAGAATTTCAGAAGTTCCCTCGCCAATCTGAAGAAGTCGCTGATCGCGGTAGAACCTCTCAATATCGTTGTATTTGTATAGGCCGTACCCACCGTGGACCTGCATGGACTCGTCGGCAACCTCGCGTGCAATTTCGGAACAATAGAGTTTAGCCATAGCAGCTTCCCTGGAAAATGGCAAACCCTTGTCTTTCATCCAACATACTTTATAAAGGTATTCACGCGCATGCTCAATCTTCATGTGCATGTCGGAGATTTTAAAGGCTATGCCCTGATTCTTTGAAATGGATTTCCCGAACTGCATCCTCTTTTTCGAGTATTCAACAGCCATCTCAAATGCTCCCTGGGCAAGGCCAAGACCAATCGCGGCGATGGAGAGACGTCCGCCATCAAGCGTCTCGAACATGTAATTGGGTCCGTGACCCAGTTCGCCAAGCAGGTTTGCTGCAGGAACCCTCACATCCTTGAAATAGAGTCGCGCTGTATCGGCGGCTCTCCACATAAACTTATCTCCCATTTTTTCCGAGGAATAACCCGGGGTTTCCCTTTCGATAAGAATGGTCGAGAGTTCCTTTACCCCGTCCTTTTCTGCGGTTATTACCTGAAGAGTTATACCGGCACAGATCGGCACGCTACCGTTGGTGATATATTGTTTTTCGCCGTTGATCAGCCATTGGTGGTCGACTCTCTCGGCGCGAGTCTCGGTGCCCCGGGCATCCGAACCGGCGTTTTTTTCGGTAAGACCAAAGGCCCAGAGTTTCTCCCCGGTGACAAGCTGGGGAAGATACTTGTGCTTTTGCTCTTCCGTTCCGAACCGGTAGATGGGATAAATCCCCAGGGAATTATGAGCCGCTATGGTTGCAGCCTGGGAACTGTCGACCCGTGCCAACTCCTCAACCGCAATAATGTAGGATAGCGTGTCGAGTCCATGTCCACCATATTTTTTGGGAAGGTTGATTCCAAAGAGACCCTCCTGCCCCATTCTTCGGGTTAAATGTATTGAAAACTCTTCCTTGTCGTCCAGTTCTTTTGCCAGAGGTTTGATTTCCTTTTCGGCAAAACTGCGGACTTTAAAACGCAGCTTTTCGTGGTTTTCAGAGAGATAAGCAGATGTAATCATATAGTTAATTTTTGTTTTTGACTTCGAATTCATCAATTACCATGATGGTTTGGTTAATCTGAACCTGATCTCCGGCTTTTGCGCGGATTTCAATTAAACAGCCATCGTAGAGGGAAGTTATTCTATTTTCAATTTTCATGGCATCGAGGGAAAACAGAAGATCGCCTTTTTTGATTTTTTTACCAGGCTCGCTTAGTATCTGTGAGATTTTCCCGTGAAGCGGTGATTTGACGACCCGGGTCCCTCCTGCCCCATTTTCTTTATGATCGACAAAATAAGGTTGAAGGGGGAGATAATCCAGGGGCCGGATTTTAAACTCCAGACCTTCTATGCAAATTATATCCTCGTAAGAGTAGGCGCGAGACACAGAGGCCGAAGACCACACCCCATCCAGCTCAAAGATCACCCTATCCTCATTTTTGCTCTTTAGGGTCATGGAGTGGTTTTCTCCACCGATGGAGAAAAGAATCCCGGAACCCTTGGAATGCTCAATATCAATGTCGAATTGCTTTCCCCCGAATAAAATGGATTTACGGATGGAATTCCGCCAGCATCCGATGCGGGTCCATACGGACGAATCGTTGGCTACCGGGTGTCCGCCGAGTTTCCATCCCAGCCATGCGGCAAAAATCCTTGTGCTGTGAAACTCCGACTTACGCTGGAGCAGGCTCTTATTGAGTTTTGTTTTTACTCCCCCGAGATAATTCGTTGAAATAGCATTTCTGCGGAAATCAGCATCGTTCAGAATCTCTCCCAGGAATTCGCGGTTTGTTTTGGGCCCGTGGAGAATAAATTCCTTAAGTGCCTGAGCAAGTCCGTTTGCCGCTTCGTCACGTGTTTGTGCGTGATAAATTACCTTGGCAATCAGTGGGTCATATTCGGGGTAAAGGGTATCGGAGCCATCCAGACCCGAATCGATGCGCAGCCCGGGCATTTGAGGCTGGCGATACAACTCCACCTTTCCGGGCGAGGGAAGGAAATCGTTTTCGGGATCTTCGGCATAAATACGGGCTTCGATGGCGTGACCCGAAATGTGTATATCGCTTTGTTTCAGAAAGAGTTCATTCCCGGCAGCAATCTGAATCTGAAGCTCAACCAGATCAAGGCCTGTAACCATTTCGGTAACGGGATGCTCAACCTGGATGCGGGTGTTCATTTCCAGGAAAAAGTGCTTTCCGGAAGGATCAACCATAAACTCAAGGGTTCCGGCACTGTTGTAGCCTATTTTTTTCACAATGTTGCGAGCCGACTTGTAAATAGAGTTGCGGGTGGCTTGGGAGATTGACACAGCAGGGGATTCCTCGATTACCTTCTGGTACCGACGCTGCACAGAACATTCCCTTTCACCGAGTATCAATGCATTCCCGTAATGGTCGGCCATAATCTGCACCTCGATATGCCGGGCATCGCGAAGATACTGTTCGATAAAAAGCAGGTCGTTTCCGAAGTAGTTTTGGGCCTCGCGGGAGGTAATTTCAAGAATCTCCTTCAGATCAGAGGGTTTTTCGACGATGCGCATAGCCTTCCCTCCTCCGCCAGCGGCAGCCTTGACAAGCAAGGGATACCGGAGTTCGCTGCCGCGCTTGAGTATTTCGTCCCGGCTGCCTTCAAAGCCTTCGATCATGGGCACCCCGATTTCGCGCATGCTTGTTCGCGCAGCAATTTTGTCGCCCATGAGCTGGATTATTTCAGGGGTTGGCCCGATGAAATTGATCCCGGCATTTGCAGCAGCCAGCGAAAACGCAGGGTTCTCGCTCAGAAAACCGTATCCGGGATGTATACCGTCGGCACCCGACTGTTGGGCAATATGGATTATTTTGGAAATATCCAGGTATGTAACATCAAGCTCATTTCCTTCCAGATCGTAAGCTTCATCGGCCATCCTGACATGCAAAGCATTTTTATCCCTTGAGGAATAAACCGCCACGGAACGAATTCCCATATTTCTGACCGTCCGGATAATTCTCACGGCAATTTCGCCACGGTTGGCAACCAATATTTTATTGAGCAGTTTCATCCGGGGCATTATTTTGACCATTCGGGGTTTCGTTTTTCAAGAAAGGCATTCATTCCCTCCTGGGCTTCGGGGGAGATGCGAACGTCGGCAATGACGCGGGATGTGAACCTGCGGATCTCCGAGTCGATTTCCTTTCCGGAAACCGAGCGAATCAGGAGTTTTGTTTTGCGAAGCGCGATGGGACCCGAGCTGCGCAACTCGTCGAGCAAAGAGTTCAAGGTTGCCTCAAGCTCGCCCTCGCTAACCGATTTATTTACCAATCCATACGAAAAGGCTTGTGAGCCCGAGAATTTTCTGGAGGTAAACATCAGCTCTGCGGCCAAAGTTTCGCCGATTCTATGGATTATGTATGGGGATATCGTTGCCGGGACCAATCCAAGCTTAAGTTCGGTAAAGCGAAAGATCGTATTCTCGGAACAGATGACGATATCCGAAGCCGCAATGATGCCGTTGGCCCCACCCGACACATTTCCGTGGGCAACGGTAATCACAGGAAGCGGACAGTTATAGATAATATCGAAGAGTGCGGCCAGTCGACCGGCATCCTCGAGGTTTTCGCGTTTGGTAGCATTCACGAGCGACTTCATGTAATTAAGGTCTGCCCCGCTCGAAAACGACTTTCCCTTGCCCCTGATAACCAGGGCACGGATTGTTTCATCCTGGGCGGCTACGCTGAACACCTTGGTAAGTTCGGAGATCATTACAGGATCAATGGCATTGTGGACTTCAGGCCGGTTGAGCAGGATATATCCAAAGCCATTGGATTTCTCAAATTGGATGTGTTGAAGTGTTTCCATAGTTTACATTCTGTATACCCCTGTTTTAGGATCGGGGAATTTTGTATTCAGGGAAAGTGAAATTGCCATGGCAAGGATGTTACGGGTATCGGCGGGATCAATAATCCCATCGTCCCAGAGGCGGGAGGAGCTGTAATAGGCCGATCCCTCGTATTCATATTTCTTTAAGATTTCATTCCGGAGTTTTGCAAGTTCATCTGCAGAATTCCCCTCGCCCGGCTGGTCTTTTTTAACCTGCACCAAAACCTCTGCCGCCTGTTCGCCTCCCATAACCGAGATGCGTGCGTTTGGCCACATAAAGAGAAACCGCGGATCGTAAGCACGGCCGGCCATAGCATAGTTGCCGGCTCCAAACGACCCGCCTGTGATGATTGTGAATTTGGGGACAACCGAGCTTGCCACTGCATGGACCAGTTTAGCGCCATCGCGAGCAATGCCCTTGTGTTCAAAGTCCTTCCCCACAATAAAACCCGTGATGTTCTGCAAGAATATAAGGGGGATTTTCCGGAAGTTGCACAATTCGATGAAGTGGGTGGCCTTAAGGGCACTTTCGGAAAACAGGATTCCGTTGTTGGCTACGATCCCCACAGGAAACCCCATGATATGGGCAAAGCCAGTAACTATCGTTGTGCCGTATCGGGCTTTGAATTCATGGAAGCGGCTGCCGTCGGCAATCCTCATAATGATTTCGTACGGGTCAATGGCATCCTTGGGGTTTTCTGGCACTATCCCATAGATTTCGGAGGGGTCATACCCCGGTTCTTCTACCTCCTTTATTTCCAGTTGCTGCCTTTGCGGAACAGCGAAACTCTCAAAAATATTACGACATATCTGTATTGCATGCACGTCGTTGTCGGCATAATGATCGGCGACGCCCGAAATGGCGGTGTGGACATCAGCTCCCCCGAGTTCCTCGGCAGTAACATCCTCACCGGTAGCCGCCTTCACAAGGGGTGGCCCGCCGATGAAAATGGTTCCCTGGTTACGGACAATTATTGTCTCGTCGCACATGGCAGGAACATAAGCCCCGCCTGCAGTGCATGAGCCCATCACAATTGCGATTTGGGGTATTCCGGCGGCTGAGAGCTTTGACTGGTTGTAAAAGATCCGTCCAAAGTCGAAACGGTCGGGAAAAACCTCATCCTGCCGGGGAAGGAAAACGCCTCCGGAATCGACCATATAAACACAGGGGAGGTGATTATCGAGGGCGATTTCCTGAGCACGAATATGCTTTTTGATGGTCTCACGAATATACGTCCCCCCTTTTACCGTGGCATCGTTGGCAACGATAACCGTCTCACGCCCGTTCACGACGCCAATACCCGTGATAATCCCGGCAGACGGAAATTGATTCTCATACTGTCCATAGGCCGCAAAAACGGATAATTCGAGAAAAGGCGTTCCCGGGTCGACGAGCAAATCTACTCGTTCGCGGGCAAGCAATTTCCCTCTCGACTTGTGCTTTTCTCGGGCCTTTGGCGTGCCGCCATGAAGAAGATCGTTCTGCATTTTCCTGAAACGCGCAAGCTTCTCAGAAAAAACGTTTGAATTCCTGACGAACTTATCGTCTGTAGTCCTTATGTTTGAAACAAGTTTGAACAAAATCCAAGGGTTTGAATGTTACATGCAGATAAACAAATAAAAAAAAATATTGTTTAAATAAATCAATACAATAATTAAACAAAAGCAATACATTACTTTATCAAATATTCTCAACGGATTCCATGCCGAAAGTCGATTTCAGCTGCACCCAACTTTCCGGACAACGGATACATTTTTAGATTACAAATCAGCTCAAGGTAATAAAAAGCGGTTAAAAAACCGCTTTGGCAGGTATTAAAAGTTATTTCTTTATAAGACATTGAATTTTATGAATTTATTTTCATAATTTTAGGACCAATCTTTTGCGTATTTATTTAATACAAGAAATCCATGTCAAACCACGGTCATCATCAGCCAACCAAAACAGGAACTCCGAGTCATCACGCTTACGACTTCAGGACTTCTGTTGCAAATCCGGGTGCCCTAAAGAAAAGATCCCAGAAGAAGTACCGCCTCCCGGTTATAGGTCATTTTGCAGACAGGAGCATCGAGTTCTCGTCAATACTCGAAGCTGAAGCGGTTACCGGGATTAATTACACCCTTATTTTCGAAGCCTGCATCGGCAAGATTTTCAAGGCAAAAAACGTTATATGGGAGTATAAGAAAGGGAACCACTATATCAAATACAAAGCTTATTATATTAATGTTCAGGAGACTTATACCAGGAAGGGTGGTTTTAACGGTTAAGAGGCATTTACAGCAAGAACCAATTTCGGAATAATAGATATATAATTCAATAGGGCCTCTGCTCATGCAGAGGCCTTTTCATTTTAAAACCTAAGCAATGCAAGCCAGACTTTATTTAAGTACCTTACTCACGATTATTTCTTTCCCTTTATGGGCTCAGCAAAGCGGAAACGCAGTATACGGTCAGACATCGGGCCAGGGTGCCGGTAAATTGCAAACAGTCAGCAAGCTTTATTTATCCGACTCAAGTTTTATCATCCAGGCAAGTGTTGCCATTAATGTCATTGCCGACACATATGTTGCCGTGTTTGGTGTGGCTGAGGAATCATCCACTTTATCAGAGTGCAATACGGATATTGACAAGAGAATCCAAAGTTTTATTTCGGATCTGGCTGTATTGGGAATATCCAAAACGGATATTTATGTCGACATGACTACCCAGAACAAAATCTATGATTATAAAATCAAGGGGGATATTGCTGAACAATACATAAAAGGCTTTGAGCTGAAGAAAAACGTCATTGTAAAATTCACCAACATCAAAGATCTTGAGAAAATGGTTATCGCGGGCTCCTCGCAAGGAATCTATGATCTGGTAAAAGTTGATTACCTTGTTTCGGATGTAAGCTCAGTATACAAAAAGCTTTTCCTATCGGCTGTTGAAGTAATCAACGGGAAAAAGGATATGTATGTCGGGGCAACCGGCGCAAAGCTTGAACCTGCTTCCCAGATTTATGCTGAAGATTTCTACTGCTTTGCTCCCTCACAATTATACAAAAGCTATAAGGCATATGAAACCAGCAATGCCTATGAGGATTATGATCTTTACCGGGTAGCGGATATGAGAAAAAGCACTACCTATTACTATGAGAGGATGAATTATTCCGGTTTTGACAAGGTTATCAACCCTGTTGTTACGGAGCCCGCAGTAGAGTATGCACTTACGCTGCAGATCAGATTCAATATTAATTTTTAAGCAATTTAGCTTCTCAAACGGATAACAATTCCGAAAATAAAAAAATATTTTTTTATTACGTACATTTGATTTATTTTTGTCGTAAACATTAAATTAAATGTCATGGACACTAAAATAACATTGTCATTTGATAAAGAAGTTATCGGTAAGGCCAAGGCATTCGCTGAAACTCAAAACATCAGTCTTTCCCGAATGATGGAGTTTATTCTGCGCCAGATAACCAGCGGGAGTTATTCGAGTCTGGAAAACTTGCCGGTTTCGGATTGGGTTAACCAATTGGCTGAAGGCGAGGCTCGTTATATAAGCAAACCAAAATCACGCAAGGCTCTGAAAAACAAATTCCTGAGTTCAAAGAAATGAAGATTTTTCTGGACGCCAATGTTTTGGTGGCCGTTCTCAACAAGGAGTATCCTCTTTTCACTTATGCTTCCAGGATACTAAGCATGACAGAAAGAAAGGATTTCGAATTGTATACCTCGCCAATCTGCCTTGCGATAGCCTTTTATTTTGCAGAAAAGAAATGCGGTTCAGTGCAGGCTTCAAAAAAGATTGGTTTATTGACCTCCCATATCAATATTGCTTCGACCGGCCAAGGAGCTGTTTTAAAAACTCTTGGCAACAAAAAGATTCTTGATTTCGAAGACGGCCTGGAGTATTATTCAGCGCTTGATTCCAATTGCAAGACAATAATAACCGAAGACAAAGGAGACTTTCATTTCTCGGAAATTGAGGTGGCAAGCTGCAGAGAGTTTATTGAGAGTCATTTTTGAAGCCATTCCGAGCCGTAAAAGCCTGTTTATCCAAGAGCGATGTGTTAGCGCCTCCGTTGAGGTTCATCTATCAGCCAGATGAATCTTTCGTGCTGCAGGTATTGATGCCGATAAGCACGGCATTATGGTTTCATGGATTTGGCAATATCGACAGTGCCTTTGGCTGTTTCGTCGGAGGCTTTGGATATATCGTAAGTGCCTTTGGCTGTTTCGTTGGAGTCTTAGGCTATATCATTAATACCTTTGGTTATTTCAAATGAGCCTTTGGCAATATCAACATTGTCTTTAGCAATATAGTCAGGTCCTTTGCTTATATCATAAACACCTTTGGCAATATCAACATACTCTTTGACAATTTCATCAAAGCTTTCTGCTGTAACAGTATTGTTGTTAGTGATATCAAATATGCCTTTGGCAATATCAACTTTGCCTTTGCTTATATCAATTTTACCTTTGACTATTTCATCAAGTCCTTTGGCGATATCAACAATATCTTAGGCAATATCAACAGAGTCGCTGATTAGATTATCAAAAGCTTAGGTCGTACTATTCTTCCTCTGCAGGAATTAATGTTGGGCACAAATCCGGTGGTTGGTGACGTAACTGCACAGTACGTGTCGGGCTTTCAGCCCTTTGATCGTTGATTCACATTTATCATAGGGCGAGCCCTATGCTTTTACATGTCGGGCTTTCAGCCCTATGATCATTTATTTCCATTATCATGGGGTAGGCCCTATGTTGGTACATGTCGTCCCGTTTTTATCATAGGGCGAGCCCTATGCTGTTACATGTCGGGCTTTCAGCCCTACAATCGTTTATTTCCAATATCATAGGGCAAGCCCTATGCTTTTACATGTTGACCTGTTGGGACTTGGGGTTTGGGGTTGATTACTAATTTTAAACAGCGCCAACACAGAGCTGCTTCAGCGATCGAAGAACGCCTGGAAATGCAGCAAGACATGGCAGGGAGAAGTTTTGTCATGTGGAACCGGTAGAGAGGGATTATGTTGTAAAGTATGTTGAAGGGAATCTTCATTCAATATCGAAAAGCCGGCTCATTTTGTTTCTTATCTCAAGAACAATAGGTTTATTAACTATTCCTAACCTTCTTTTTATTAAAACTTTTGGAATGGTCACGATTTTATGCAATCTAATTACCGAATCTACAGCTAAGCCCGTGCCCTCGTTATTAAATGAATGTTTTTCAATAACTATATCGCTGTCAACCAAATCCCCGGGAATTACACTTGAAATAAACGCAATTATCACATGTTTATGCTGACCAATCTCATTTGTCAAACATAGAGCTGGTCTGACCTTTGAAGCGGAAAAATCATCAAAAGGAAAAGGGACAAGCACGATTGAATGTTTAATCATTAAATGGTTCTCCGTCTTTTAATGAATAAATGTCTTCTGCCGATTCATTTAATATGTCAAAAGCCGGATTATCTGAAACAGCGTTCATCCAGACAGTCTCCTCATCGTTCTCTGAAGAGTCATCTTCAATGAGGATCAAAACACGGACTTTACTATTGGACTTATTAATATTGTAATTAATTTTCAATTGTCCTGTTTTATCCGTTTTCGAATTTATCTCTATTGCTTTCATCTTTTACCCTTTTTTACAAATATACAAAAACCATCTATACAGGTTTACATTTTGGTGGCCACGAGCTTAATGCGTTTGTATGTGTTTTATTTCATTATCGGGGGATACATGTCGGGCTTTCAGCCCTTTGATCGTTTATTTCCAATATCCATAGGGCAGGCCCTGTGTTGGTAGATGTCGTCGCGTTGGGACTGGGTGGGTCATTAATCATACTATTTGACATTTTCTCCATTATCATAGGGCAATGAGTACATCCTACCTGGGTTTTGTAAATTTGATTTTGCTGATTCTCAGATATTCCGGGCTTCGGGAACCGTAGAGTGATTTGACATAGGATTTGATACTGTAGGCGACGTCGACCATGCCATCATCGGGGA
>CAMAZH010000029.1 GCA_945863035.1 Chitinophaga pinensis
AACCGCTTCCAGGTAACCAACCAGGTGAACATGGACGGCAGGTACAAGAACCGCTACGACGTTACCCTGCTGATCAACGGTTTGCCTTTAGTACAGATTGAACTCAAGCGCAGGGGAATCGAACTCAAGGAAGCGTTTAACCAGATCAACCGCTACCAGCGGCATTCCTTCGGGGCATCCATCGGTCTGTTTCAGTATGTGCAGATATTCATTATCTCCAACGGGGTCAATACCAAGTACTACGCCAATAATAAATACCAGTCCTTTAAGCAGACTTTTTTCTGGAGTCAGACCGATAACAAAACCATCACCCAGCTGGAGCAGTTTGCCTTCACCTTTTTGGATACCTGCCATATCTCTAAGATGATCTGCAAGTACATTGTGCTCAGCGAAGCATACAAAATCCTGATGGTTCTGCGTCCCTACCAGTTCTTTGCTGTGGAAGCTCTGATCGAAAGGGTCAGAAACACAAGCAAGAACGGCTACATCTGGCACACAACCGGTTCAGGAAAGACTCTTACCTCTTTCAAGGCAAGTCAGATCATTATGAACATGCCACAGGTTAAAAAAGTGGTATTCGTGGTAGATCGGAAAGATCTGGATTACCAGACCACCAAGGAGTTCAACTCCTTCAGCAAAGGCAGTATCGACGGAACCGACAACACCAATGCCCTTGTGAAGCAGTTTTCAGACGATACAAAACTGATTGTAACCACCATTCAGAAACTCAATACCGCCATCAGCAAGCAAAAGTATTTGAAACGAATGGACCGGCTGAAAGAAGAAAGGATCGTATTTATTTTTGATGAGTGTCACCGCTCTCAATTTGGAGACACCCACTCCAGAATAAAGCTGTTTTTCAATAACATTCAACTGTTCGGTTTCACCGGAACACCCATCTTTGTAGATAACTCCGTGAAAAACGAGAGAGGGAAACGCACCACGGCACAGCTTTTTGGTGACTGTCTGCACAAGTACGTGATTACCGATGCCATTAAAGACGAGAACGTGTTAAAATTCTCGGTGGAATATGTGGGAAGGTACCGTGAGAAAGAAGAAAGCAAGACCAATATCGACATCGAAGTAGAGGACATCGATACCAAAGAGCTTATGGAATCCCCGATACGTCTGGGCAAGATTACGGATTACATCCTGGCGCACCACAACCGAAAAACCTATAATAAAGAGTTTACGGGTATGTTCTGTGTAAGCAGCATTGACACGCTGATTAAATACTACGAACTGTTCCAGGCGAAAAAGGAAGCCGGAGTGCATGATCTTCGCATTGCAACCATCTTCAGCTATACCTCGAACGAAGACGACAGGGATGCCAATGGCTTCATACCCGAAGAACTGTCCGTTGCCGAAGAACCGCGTGTTTTGATGGGTCTGCATGCCCACAGCAGGGAAAAGCTGGACGATTACATTGTGCATTACAACAAGATGTTCGAAACGAACTTTTCTACACGGGACAGCGAGTCGTTTTACAACTATTACAACGACATTTCCAAAAAAGTGAAGGAGAGGAAGATTGACATTCTGCTGGTGGTCAATATGTACCTCACAGGTTTTGACAGTCCGACCTTAAACACCCTGTATGTGGACAAGAACCTGAAATACCACGGACTGATACAGGCATATTCCAGAACCAACAGGATACTGAACGAGCAGAAGTCACAGGGTAACATAGTTGTGTTCCGGAATCTCAAGCAAGCTACAGATGATGCCATAGCGCTGTTCAGCAATAAAGATGCGAAAGACATCATTATCATGGAACCCTATGAGGATTACGTGAGGAAATTCGGCATAGCCTTTAGTGGTTTGTTGAGAGTGACTCCCACGGTAAACAGTGTGAACGACTTGGAGAGCGAAACAGAAGAATTAGAGTTTATAAAGGCATTCCGCGAGCTGATGCGCATAAAAAACGTACTGACCAGTTTTGCCGATTTCAGCTTCGACCACCTGGCGATGAACGAACAGCTTTTTGAGGATTTCAAGAGCAAGTATCTGGACCTGTACGACAAGGTAAAATCCAACCACCAGAAGGAAAAGGTTTCGATCCTGGAGGATGTGGACTTCGAGTTGGAACTGATCCACCGTGATGAGATCAATGTAGCCTATATCCTGAAGCTTCTGGCAAACCTCAAAGGAAAAGACCCGGAAAAGAAGCGCAAGGAGATTATAGATCTGCTTACCGGCGAAGCCAATCTCCGCAGCAAGCGTGAGCTGATCGAGAAGTTCATTTATGAGAATTTACCCCATATCGAAGATACGGATGACATACCGGAAGCTTTTGAGAAGTTCTGGACCGAGGAGCAGGTCATAGCATTTCAAAAGATGTGTGCAGAAGAGAACCTTGCCACCGCCAAAGTCGAGAAGATCATCGAAAGCTACCTCTTTGCAGAGCGCGAACCCTTGCGGGATGAGGTGCTGGCATTAATAGAAGGGGAGCCACCAACGCTATTGGAGAGGAAGACGGTTGGGGACAGGATACTTGGGAGGATATTGAGGTTTGTGGAGACGTTTATTAGTGGGATGGGGGGGTAAGTTTTCATACTTTAAAAATGATTAATCTATTTCGGGTTCATCATACTTCAGTAATCCTATTAAAATTATTATAAAGGAAGCTCCATACACTCCTGACATTTATGAAAACAATGATGTCGAAGGAACAGCATATTCGTTAGACTTAAATTATATCAGTAATTCCGCAACAATTGGAACCATCGGTTCAAATATACATACAGGAACAGATATTGACTATTTTAAAATAGTTCTCGAACCAGGGTACAATGGCATCTCCGCCGGTCTTTATCTGCGTGTATGCGATCAATCCTTTATCCACCCAATAGTCCTTGAAGTTCCGGGAGTCCGAGTAGCGCATTCCGTTGCACCAGCAGACTCAAACCCAAGGAGCGAAGCGGATTGCTAAAAGAGAGAGGAAAGCAGGTTATTTCTCTTTTGAAGGGTTAAAACCAATTCTTGGGCGGTTCTTATAATCATTTTCTTCCTGCTTGGTTTTTTCAAGTTGCCTGAGGTATTCAAATATCAGCAATATTTTATTGTCCTGCTCAATGTCTTTCATTTCAATCCTTTCAAGCTTCTGAAATATTTCTGTGTAGGTGGATAGTATTTCACGCATTTTGATAAAGACTTCAATTATTTTAATGCTCATTTGTGTCGCCCGTTGGCTCTTTAAAACATTTGCTAATTGCAATACTCCGTGTTCAGTAAAGACATATGGCAATGCACCTCCAAGATGCTGTTTAGAAGGTATCGCATTTTGCGATACCATATTTTCAACTTCCTCATTTGTCAACTGAAACATAAAATGCAAGGGGAATTTTTCTACATTTCTTTTTACTTGTTCCCTTAATCGAATAGCTTTAACATCAAAAAGTTCAGCTAAATCCCTATCAAGCATAACTTTTTTATTCCTGACAAAATATATTTTATTCAAAACTACTTCATCAGAGATTACTATGTTTTTTGAAGTTTCACTCATAAATCCGGTTTTATCATTTGAATAGAATATCCTTTCTTTAAAATTGGTTGATATGGAGGTCGTAACTAAAGCCTAAAAACCATTTCCGCTGTTCTGCCCATTTCATGTTTCCTCTTAATGTATCATAATATAAAATCTCAGCATGTACGCTTTGAAATTTTCGACAAGAATTTTATTCAACGATTAAAGGAATAATGCACTTTTCAATCTTTTTTTTACCTTTAATCCCTCTACTTAAATTGCAACTCAACAACTAAACCATCACAAAATGAAATCATTCCTTACCCGTTCCTGCTTGCTCCTTGCTGTTGCCGCTATGCTAGCCTCAATCTCCTGCACTCCGGCTGTAAAGGAAACCCCTGAACCCGATCGTCTTGAATGGTGGACGGACGCCAAATTCGGCCTTTTTATTCACTGGGGGATTTATGCTGTGCCGGCCGGAACCTATCAGGATAAAAAAATCGATGGCATTGGCGAATGGATTCTCTACAACGGAGAAATACCGGTTGCAGAATATAAGAGTTACGCTGCGGACTTCAACCCGATAAAATATGATCCGGAAGCCTGGGTTAAAATGGCCAAGGATGCCGGCATGAAGTATATTGTTATCACATCCAAACACCACGACGGCTTCGGGCTTTTCGATTCGAAAGTAACCGACTGGGACGTTGTTGATGCCACTCCCTATGGAAAGGATCTTTTGAAGCCTCTTGTTAAGGCTGCCCGTAAAGAAGGTATTAAAATCGGATTCTATTATTCGCAGGCACAGGACTGGACGCATCCGGGCGGTGGTGCGTACAAGCCCAAGTGGGATTCTGCCCAGAACGGCAGCATGGACGAATACATCGATAAAATTGCTGTTCCCCAGGTGAAAGAAATCCTTTCCAATTATGGGGAACTCGATATCCTTTGGTGGGACACTCCTGCAGGCATGACCAAAGAAAGAGCTGAGAAGTTCCTCCCCATTATCGCGGAACATCCAAGGCTCATTACCAACAACCGTTTAGGCGGTGGTTTTCCGGGTGATTCGGAAACACCCGAACAGTTTATTCCGGCTACCGGCTTCCCCGGGAAAAACTGGGAGGTGTGCATGACCATGAACGATACATGGGGATTCAAATCATATGATGAAAACTGGAAATCGTCGGAAGAGCTGATCCTCAAACTTTCTGAAATCGTTTCCAAAGGGGGTAATTTCCTTCTGAATGTAGGGCCTACTGCTCAAGGTGAAATTCCCCAACCCAGCATCGACCGCCTCAAAAAGGTAGGCGAGTGGCTGAAAGTTAATTCAGAGGCAATTTACGGCACCAAGGCAAGTCCGTTTCCCTACCTTCCCTGGGGCAGGGCAACTCTCAAAGACCAGAAGATCTATCTTCATGTAATCCATTGGCCCAAAGAGAAAATATTGAAACTCCCGCTGATGAACAAAGGGGTGAGTGCATATCTTTTGTCTGACCCGAATACTTTGCTAGGTCTGGTTCAGGAAGATACACATATAAAAATTAGTCTTCCCGCACAGGCTCCGGATTCGGTTGTGTCGATCGTTGTGCTTGAATTCGAAGGCACTCCACAGGTTCTCCCGGCTCCTGCCTCCGGAAAACCGGGTGCGGCTTCATCGGTTGACACCACAACCCGGGTTTCGAACCTCTTCGATGGCGATCCTCTTGTGGGATGGAAAGCAGCTCCCGGCGAAAAAAGCGCCTGGGTGGAAGTTGACCTTGGTGAAGAAATGAGAATTGGAAACCTATCCATTTCGGAGCCATGGCATCCCTGGGATAACCACGGACAGGAGTTTCAACTCCAGGTTAAAATGGGAGAGGAATGGGAAACCGTTTTAGAAGGAAAAACAAGCGGATCGGGTCATGTTCTGGATTTCGCGCCGGTTACCGGCAGATACTTCCGCCTGAATATTACCGGCGGTAAAGGAGAAGCTCCGGTTATCAACGAGTGGATACTCAACAGGGCTCTGTAATCTTTAAAGAAGAAACAGTTTCATTGCTCTGTCAACTTCTGACTCAGTAAAATCAAAGCGATTAAAAAAAACAAACAACTGACTAAAATGAATAAACTGATTAATCTTTCAACTCAGGCATCATTGATTTTTGTGATGCTGACCGCAGCCTCCTGTGAAATGAAAAAGCAGGAAGCGTCAACAGATCAGAAGGGAAGTATTGAAGTAAACCTGAAACCTGAAACTGCCACCCAGTATGTAACGGCTATGAGCACCGACCTTCGGCTCACAAAGGGCGAAAGCCTTTCTTTTGTGGAGTTTGTGCAACCCGATGAGCACGAGGCCACCATCATGATTGACCCTAAAAACACCTTCCAGATTATCGAAGGGATTGGAGGGGCAATCACCGATGCTTCCGCTGAGACTTTTTACAAGTTGCCCGCTGAAAAGCAGGCTGAAATCCTCAAAGCCTATTACAATCCCATTGACGGTATTGGATATAGTATTGCACGCACCAATATCAATTCATGCGATTTCTCAAGCGGCAGTTATGCATACGCCGATGTACCCGGAGACACCGCGCTTACAAGTTTTACCATTGAGCACGACCTGAAGTACAAAATCCCTCTGATTCAGGCAGCTATTAAAGAATCAGGCAATAATCTCCTTCTCTACGCATCTCCCTGGAGTCCCCCGGCATGGATGAAATCGAACAACAATATGTTGCAGGGTGGAAAACTACTGCCTGAGTATTACCAGTCATGGGCCGATTATTATGTGAAGTTTATCCAGGAGTATAAGAAGCAGGGAATTGATATTTGGGGATTGACCGTTCAGAATGAGCCGGCAGCGGTTCAGACCTGGGAATCATGCATCTATACCGGCGAGGAAGAGAGAGATTTCGTGAAAAACTTCATGGGACCGAGCCTCGAAAAAGCTGGAATGAGCAATGTGAAAGTTATTGTGTGGGATCATAACCGTGGATTGATGTACCAGCGAGCCAAAATGGTTCTTGAAGATCCCGAAGCTGCCAAATATGTTTGGGGAACCGGTTTTCACTGGTATACAGGCGATCATTTTGATAATGTGCGATTGGTGGCCGAGGCTTTTCCCGATAAAAAGCTTCTGTTTACCGAAGGTTGTACCTATCCTTTCAACTTCGACAGTCTTGCAAACTGGAGCTATGGAGAAACCTATGGGAAGTCGGTTCTTCTTGATTTGAACAACGGTGCAAGCGGTTGGACAGACTGGAATATCCTGCTCGATGAGACAGGTGGCCCCAATCATGTGAACAATTTCTGTTTCGCACCTGTGATTGGAGATACCCGGTCGGGTGAGGTAATTTATATGAATTCCTTCTACTACATGGGCCATTTCTCGAAATTCATCCGACCAGGCGCTAAGCGGATCACCTGTTCATCGAACAACGACGGACTTTTGGCAACAGCAGCAGTCAATCCTGACGGGAGCGTGGCTATTGTGGTACTTAACCTGGGGGATATTGATATCGATTACAAGTTATGGCTTGAAAACAGGGCTGTTACAGCAAAAAGTCTGAAACATTCAATTGTTACCCTGGTTCTTAACTAGCAGCCAAAAAAGATTACGTGAAAAAGGCAATTCTTCTTTCCTTTCTGTTTCTGAGTTATTTCCTTTCCTTCTCTCAAAACGGAAGAAGTGAGAAACGGGGAATTGCTTACGGCTATCAGTCGCAGGCGGATATGGCGGTTGTATTTGAAAATTTAAAAACCTGAAATTATGAAAATCCCTAAAATACTCCACACCCTCTTGTCCCTCACTAAACTCACTTCACTCACTGTACTCACTGTACTCACTTCCCTCACTTCCCTAAACCTGAGCGCCCAGGACTACCTCCATTGCAGCGGCAAATACATATATGACAAGAACGGGAATGAAGTCATTCTGCGCGGAATAGGTACCGGAAACTGGATGATACATGAGGGTTATATGATGCAGACATCAGGGGTAGCCGGCACCCAACACGAGTTTCGGGCTAAACTGGAAGCAACCATTGGTGCAGAAAAAACCGATAGCTTTTACACGGTCTGGTTGGATTCGCATTTCAGACGGATTGACGCTGACTCCATGAAATCATGGGGCTTTAACAGTGTGCGCGTTGCCATGCATTACAAATGGTTTACTCCCCCGATAGAAGAAGAACCGATACCGGGCGAAATAACCTGGCTGGATAAGGGTTTTACAATGATCGACTCTCTTCTCGACTGGTGCGCGGATAACCAGATGTATCTTATTCTTGATCTGCATGGAGCTCCCGGAGGACAAGGCAAGGATTCCAATATTTCCGATTATGATCCCTCGAAACCATCCTTATGGGAGAGCCAGGCAAACAAAGACAAAACTGTTGCTTTGTGGAGAAAGCTTGCCGAACGTTACAGCACCGAAGAATGGATTGGAGGATACGACCTTATTAACGAAACCAACTGGACCTTCCCCGAAGGCAACAATTCAAAACTCAAGGAGTTGATGGTAAACATCACCACAGCTATTCGCGAGGTCGACAACAATCATATCATATTCATCGAAGGGAACTGGTTTGCCAATGATTTTTCCGGACTTACACCTCCCTGGGATTCCAATATGGCTTACAGTTTTCATAAATACTGGACTTATAATGACCTTGAATCTATTCGATTTGCAACGAGCCTCAGGGATGCTCATAATGTCCCCATATGGCTTGGCGAAACCGGCGAAAACTCGAATGTTTGGTTTACCAGCCTGATTGCGCTGTGTGAGAAAAACCGAATTGGCTGGTCGTGGTGGCCAGTTAAAAAACCGGGAATCAACAATCCCCTGAAAGTAAGTGTAAACAGCGATTATACAAATCTGGTAAATTACTGGAAGGGTTCAGCCTCTAATCCTGGGGTGGATGCTGCTTTTAGTGCGGTTCTTCAGTTTGCTCTGAACCACCGGCTCGAGAATTGCAGTTATCAGAAGGATGTTGTGGATGCCATGATCAGACAGCCACATACCTATGAAACAATTCCCTTTAAATTGTATCACACAGACGAACCAGTATTTTTTGCCGACTACAACCTGGGCAGAAGCGGATTTGCATATCTGGATAGCGATTCCGCGAATTTTCATGGGAATACCAATGTCTTTACCAATTGGAATCAGGGTTGGAGTTACCGGAACGACGGGGTTGACATCGAAGTCTGCACGGATGTTGAGGCTTCCAATGGATTCAATGTCGGATGGACGGCAAAAGGGGAGTGGATGGAATACACAGTTGTTGTTGATTCATCAGCAGCATATACCTTGACGATTCGCTCGGCTTCCGGTTCCAGCGGATCAAAACTCCATGCGGAAATCGATGGACAGGCAATTACCCCATTAATCACGCTACCGGGCACATCAGGCTGGCAGAAATGGCAAACCAATACGGTAAGTGGAGTTATTCTTTCCAAGGGAACCCATAAAATCCGCTTTTTTATTGATATGGCGGGATCGAATCTGAATTACTTCAAATTTTCCGATCCCCAGTTAATCACTGCTATCGATTTTAAAAACCTTTATGCCCGCTCCACTGAAGATGGGAATAAAATATTGCTTACCCTGAATAAGGACGTTACTTCGGTAATTGCCGAGGCTCAACTATCCGATTTTACGGTTCTCATTGGGGGAATACCGGTTGAGATAACTGGTTTGGCTATGAATACGCTCAGCCAGAATACCATTGAAATCAACCTGGCCGAAGCTTTATACTACGGCGGCACGATAAAACTGTCTTATCAGGGGACTTCTATTCTAAACGGGGAACAGCTGCTCACACCGTTTACAAATTTCGATGTTGTAAATAACCTCCCCATCCGCTTCACCCTTCCATCCAGAGTCCAGTCGGAGGATTTCGCTTTTAACAATGGTTTGGTCGTTGAGGCTTGCGAGGATACCGGGGGAGGCTTTGACATGGGATATGCAGCACCGGGCGACTATCTCGATTATCGCGTTTATGTTACGCAGCCCAAGTATTATACCATCAGTTTCAGGGTTGCTACCACAAGAGCCCTGAGTCAGCTAATTATCCGAAGGAGTGAAGGATCAAGCTTCGTGGCAGTGGATACTTTGGATATTTTAAACACAGGCGGCTGGCAAATCTGGAAGACTGTTTCCACTGTGGCTTTTCTTCCTCAGGGGAGATACACCTTACGCATGTTTGTCAGATCGGGTGAGTTTAATACCAACTGGTTTCAGGTAGTAAGTGCATCGGGAGTAGGAACGGAAGTGGAGAAGATGCCTGAGCTGCAGATCTATCCGAATCCGGCGGGCGATTATGTGATTTTTGATCTGGGGGAATTGGCTGGGGATATTCAGGATATATCAATATACAATATTCAGGGAAAGCTCGTGCAGACTATTGTCTCATCGGAGGAGTCCGTCATCAGGATTGAAACTGCAGGGATGGAAAAGGGTTTGTATTTTGTGGTTGTTAAGGGTGATGGACGGATCGTTAATTCCAAGTTGATTTTACAGTAGGAATTCGTACTTTTTTGGATAGATGTTTCTAAAATTCCACTTTGCGTTTTGGAGAGAAAAGATGTCACGCAAAGGGATCAGTCCCAAAGGGACGGCCAGGTGTTGTAAAAACGGACTTCAGTCCGTTAGAGAGAGCGTATCATATATAGAGTCCCGTTAGGACGGGTCATGCTGTAAGCAAGTGTTAATGCATTAGGTTCATAAACTTAAAATAAAAAGCCATATGAAAATTATATCCCTTAAGGACGTGCAAAAATCCAAAGTTACAATGGATGGGGCAAAGGATGCCTGGAAACAAATCCCGCTATCCCGTGAAGATGGGGCGCCGGTATATGCCTACAGGGTTTTCACGGTTGATCCGGGAGGTTTTACCCCGTATCACCAGCATAATTACGAGCACATGAACTTTATTATTGAGGGAGAAGGTGAGCTGATCAATGAGTTGGGGGAGAAAAAGTCACTAAAAGCTGGCGATTTTGCCCTTGTTAATCCCAACGAAAAACACCAGTATCGAAACGCATCACCCGATAAGCCTTTTGTAATGATCTGCGGGGTTCCTAAGGAATTTGAGTAGAGGATGCAAGTGAGCGGGGAGGTGAGGGTAAGCGGTTTATCAAGCCCTTCCGTCATTTAATTTTCATAACCATTACCCCGGCTAATCCCTATTTCTTTTTTTTTCATATATTGCACCAAACTTCACTAAAACTAAATCATCAATGATAACAATCAACTCCTACACCTGGGCCGTTGTATTGTGCGTAGTCACAATGCTTTGCTGGGGATCCTGGGCAAATACACAGAAGCTTGCCTCAAAAAAATGGGCCTTCCAATTATTTTACTGGGATTATTCGCTTGGTGTGTTGTTCCTCTCGCTTCTTATGGCTTTCACGGCAGGAAGTACCGGAGAGGAAGGCAGAAGTTTTGTAACGGATTTGTTACAGGCTGCGCCAAAATCCCTTGCTCTTGCTCTTCTGGGGGGAGTTGTTTTTAACCTTTCCAATATCCTTCTGGTTGCGGCTATCGATATTGCCGGCATGGCTGTTGCTTTCCCCATCGGAGTGGGTCTGGCTCTGGTGATCGGGGTAATAACCAATTACATGGCAACGCCTGTGGGCAATCCGATTGTCCTCTTTGCCGGGGTTGCAATGGTTACTGCTGCAATGGTACTTTCGGCAATGTCGTACAGGAAAAAGGCGCATACAACCAACAAAACAAAAACAAAGGGGATCGTAATATCTATTTTCGCGGGCTTGCTCATGGGATTTTTCTACCGCTTTGTTGCAGCTTCCATGGTGAGCGATTTTGCTTTGCCCGACGCAGGGAGGCTCACACCTTATACTGCTTCCGTAATGTTCTCGGTCGGATTGCTTCTCTCAAGTTTCCTCTGGAACACAATGGTAATGTACAGGCCTTTTTCAGGTGAAAAAGTCAGCTATGCGGATTACTTTAAACAGGGCGATTTTAAACTCCATCTTATCGGCATCCTGGGTGGAGCTATCTGGAGCCTTGGTTTTACTTTAAACATTATTGCATCGGAACAGGCCGGTTTTGCAATTTCCTACGGACTTGGACAAGGCGCCACCCTCATTGCAGCCTTATGGGGTGTTTTTATATGGAAAGAGTTTAAAGGCGTTAAAGGTGTAACGGGATTGATTTCCCTTATGTTCCTGATGTATCTGGCAGGTTTGGTGGCGATTATTCTTTCAAGAAACTTTTAGTTTGTAAAGTCCTTAAAGACATTTGCTTTATGAACTTTACAAGCTAAAAGCAGCAAATGTTCTTATTCGAAATATTCAAGGGCCTTAGGCATATGTTTGTTGAGGTCCTTGATGCGGTTTGCAGGGTCGGGGTGAGTTGAAAGAAACTCAGGGGTGCGGGCTGAGCCCATGGCCTGCATCCTTTCCCAGAAGGCGGGTGCTGTGCGGGGATCAAAGCCTGCCATGGCCATAAAATACAATCCGAGTTCGTCGGCTTCCAATTCATGTGTCCTGCTGTAGGGTAGTTCAATCCCTAATTTAGAACCTACTCCAAACGCAAGAAGGGCCAACTGCTGTGTTGTTTCCTTCTGGGTCTGCAGTGCTTCCGAAAGCGCTACTCCTCCCATTTGAACCATCAACTGCTGCGACATACGCTCGTTACCGTGTTTGGCAATAGCGTGTGCGATCTCGTGGCCCATAACCACAGCAATCCCGCTCTCGTCCTGGCAAACCGGCATGATGCCTTCATAAAAGGCAATTTGTCCTCCCGGCATACACCATGCGTTCATCTCTTCCGATTCCAGCACGGTATACTTCCAGTCAAAACCTTCCAGACTCGATTCCATTCCATTCTCTTTCATATATTTTTCAACGGCTACAGTCAATTTTTGCCCAACCCGATTAACCTGATCGATATAGGTCTGGTTCGAGGAAACCTTGTTGTCTTTGAGAACCTGACTATAGCTGTCGGCACTCAGGGTAAACATCTGCGAGGAGGGGATGGCTGTAAACTGCTTTCTGCCTGTGAACGGAACCACAGCGCATGAAACGGTGAAAAGTAACAGAAAAACGATAATTGATTTCATTGTAAGTTGTTGTTAAGGTTGTAAAACGTGATTTTAATGATTGCGATTTATGTTGGTTGATACGAATGCAAAATTATAAGATTTAAAACCATTTGTAAATTTTTAATCCTATAAAGAATGTGACCGCTCCAAATACTCCCAGAATGGCCACCCCATCGAGAACATCAATAATTCCTGCACCTTCGTTCACTATCGCCCTTACCTCATCGGTGAATTTGGTTAGTGGGAGTACCTTGATAACACTTATTGCCCAGGGAGGGAAACTCTGGTAACTGAAAAAGATTCCTGAGAGAACCATCATGGGGGTGGTAATAAGAGATATCATCCCATTACCAACCTGTGTGTTGGCCGTGTGACTTGAAATGAGAATCGCCAGACCGAAAAAGGCAATGTTTCCGGCAAGGAATATCAGTGCCAGGGCCGCAATACTTCCCTGAATCACAACTCCGAAGAAGAAGTAAGCGAAAACAAGCAAAACCACACTGTCGAAAACCGTTAGCACCAATCGCGATGCCCAGTAAGCGGTCATGAAATCGGTTTTTCTCATTGGAGTAGCCACCATTCGCCTCAGTAGTTTCTTCGAGCGCTTTTCGATCAGGGAATAACAAACTCCCCACATAATCGACATCATGATTCCCAAGGTCAGAAGTCCGGGTATAAGGAAGTCAATATATCGCATTCCCTGAGTCTTCAATGGCCTGATGGAGCCGGTATCCTGACCGAGATGCCCGTATTTGAAAAAGTTGGATAGTTGAATCTGAATTAACTCACCCTCGGGATTGAGCGGGTCGTAATGGTAAACCATCTTCCCACCTTCCTCCGTCAGGATGCTGCTGATAATGCCTCTTTTCATGAGCACTTCCGCGTTTTCCCAACTCGTAATATGAAATGCATATCGTGTCAGTCCGTTTTCGTTGTCAAAGCGTTTTTCAATAAGGGTGTCCTTTGGTACACCTCCCCCGAAAAAAGTGTTCCGAACGAGGATTTCCTGATTGTTTGAGGAAGGGATAAGCCCCACGCCATGCATGATTTCCTTTTTTCCTGAAAATGCCAGGCCAAGTCCGATGGACATGAGTATAGGAAACCCGAACGACCAGAACATGGATCCCGGTTCGCGAATGAATTCTTTTAAATGGGAAATGGTGAGAATCAGTAATGAATTTTTCATTATTTATACTTCTTAAGCGTTTAAGTGTCTGCCGGTCATGGAGATAAAAAGGTCATCAAGAGTTAACGTCCGGCATTGCAATTCGGCAATTTCGGTTTTCGATTCTTCAAGCTTTTTAAGCAGTAAGGGGAGGGTTTCGACAATTCTCTTTACTTCGAGCACAAATGCATTGTCTTTGCTGTTAAAGCGGGATTTCTGAACTCCGGGAACCGTGGTGAAATCAAAGGGAGGCGGGCCCAGAAGCCCGATTTCGATAATCTCGTGCTTGTCGCATGCCTGCAGCAAGTCGTTAAGCTTTCCTTTTGCTAGAATTTTACCGTGATCGATAATTATAATCCTGTCGCAGAGGTATTCTGCCTCTTCCATATAGTGGGTGGTAAGAATAAGGGAAGTGTTTCTCTCGGTTTTGAGTTTAAGGAGAATCTCCCACAACTCGCGTCGGGCATTCGGGTCAAGTCCTGTGGTTGGCTCATCCAGAATAAGCACTTCAGGATAATTTAGAAGGGCTATACCTAAGGCAAGACGCTGACGCTGTCCACCTGAAAGATTCTTCACATAGGCCTTTTCCTTTTCTTCGAGCCTGATAAGGGCAATAATTTCTTTGACTCTGGCTTCGCCCAGTTTATAAAAGGAGGCAAAAAGAATCAGGGTTTCTTTTACAGTAAGCTTTTCAATAAACCAGGTCTCCTGCAAAGATATCCCCAAAACCCTGTTTAATTCGGCATGATGATTTTTCCATTGCTTTCCTTTAATAAAGATCTCTCCTGAATCGGGCTTTTGAATTCCTTCAATCATCTCAACAAGGGTAGTTTTCCCGGCACCGTTCGGGCCCAGCACGGCGATAAACTCCCCCGGGAAAAGCTTCAGGTTGATGCCATTAACAGCTTTCACGTCTTTGAAGGATTTATAAAGCGATTCAATACGGATAACGGGCTCTGTTTGATTTGCGACCGGGTTCATAAGGGTGTTTGTGAATGTGAAAAGTTGATGGTGCGTTTTTTTGTTATGCTGGAATTTCGCGGGGTTTTTACCTCCCCGGTTGTTCAATCACTTACTTTTTCCTTTCCAATAACATTTACATCCGGGAAAAGTTAAGCTACGCGATTTTTTTCTACCTTTAAAGACAAAAGTACTACAAAAAATGAAGATAAAATTCCTCGGTGCTGCCCGCGAAGTAACCGGCAGCAAAACACTGATAGTTACCAGACACGGTAAAAAACTCGTTCTCGATTGTGGAATGTACCAGGGCAAAGGAATGGAAACCGATGCGCTCAACCGCGCACTGGGCTTTAATCCTCAGGAAATCGACCATATTATTCTCACCCACGCTCATATCGATCATTCAGGTCTCATTCCCTATGTGTATAAGCTCGGATTCAGGGGGTCGGTAATATGCACCAATGCCACCCGTGACCTTTGTACCATTATGTTGGCCGATTCGGGTTATATTCAGGAGCATGATACCCATACGCACAATAAAAAGCGGGCGAGGAAAGGACTTGAACCTCTCGATCCGTTGTATACCAAGCAGGATGCAATCCAATGCATGGAATTATTCATTGGGGTTCCTTACAACCGGAAATTCCAAATCGATCAGAACATAAAAGTTAGATTCACCAACACCGGGCATATGCTTGGGAGTGGTGTTGCCAGCATTGAGATAATCGAAGACGGCCGTAAGCAGACGATCGCGTACACCGGCGACATTGGGCGCCCGATTAACCGGATTCTTGCCAATCCCAAACCATTTCCCCAGGCAGACATACTCATCACCGAAGCAACCTATGGAAACAGGCTTCACCTGGACGCCAATGAATCGGAAGAAGAACTGCTTAATATTGTTAAGGACACCTGCATACGAAAAGGAGGGAAGCTTATTATCCCATCTTTTGCCGTGGGAAGAACCCAGGAAATAGTTTATTCGCTAAATACATTTTTCAACGAGGGAAAGATGCCCAAGGTCGATATCTATGTCGATAGCCCATTGGCGGTAAATGCTACTGATATTTTCCGTTTGCACCCGGAATGTTTTAACAAGGAAATCCTTGAAGTGATGCTCACAGACCCTGATCCATTTGGTTTCAACAGCCTTTTTTACATAAAAACCCGTGAGGACTCCAAGAAACTAAATGGGATAAAGCGACCCTGCGTTATCATCTCCGCATCGGGAATGATGGAAGCCGGTAGGGTGAAGCATCATCTGGCAAACAGCATTTCCAACCCTGCAAATACCATTTTAGCAGTTGGTTACTGCTCTCCCAGGACTCTGGGCGCCAGAATACTCAGGGGGGAGAAAACCGTGTCGATCCATGGAAATGTTTATGAGGTCAAGGCAGAAATCAAAAGGCTCGAATCTTTTAGTGGGCATGGCGATTATAAAGAGATGATGGGCTTCCTCGAATGCCAGGATAAGTCGAAGCTTGCGAAGGTTTTCATTGTTCATGGCGAATACGAGTCGCAGAAAGGGTATCAGGCTCATCTTGAAGAGGCCGGCTACCAATCCATATCGATTCCGTCGGTTGGCGATGAATTTAGCTTCTGAGAGCATTATTTGCAGCAATAATTTCAGACTTTAGAGAAAAAGCCTTAATTTCATGCGCATTACAAACCACCCATAAACCTAATCAAAATGCAATTAAAAAACCTATTCGCATTAACGCCAGCGATTTTGTTGGTATTAACAGTTACTTCCTGCACTGCACCTGCAGTTGAGAAGAATATTGGAATTCAGCTCTATTCGGTTCGCGACCACATGAAATCCAACCCCGATTCAACCGTTACGGAAGTAGGGAAAATGGGATATAAATTCGTTGAGGCAGCCGGTTACAGCGACGGTAAATTTTACGGTATGAGCCCCGTTGATTTTAAAGCTCTTGTTGAAAAAAGCGGCATGCAATTTCTAGGCTCGCACACCGGACAGTCACTCCCTGACTCTGCAAATTGGGAATCCACAATGATTTGGTGGGACAATGCGATTGCAGCCCATAAGGAAGCTGGCGTTAAATGGATTGTTCAGCCCTGGATGGGCGCTGAAGGATACGAAAGCCTCGATGGATTGAAGAAGTATTGTGATTATTTCAATGCCGTTGGCGAGAAATGCAATGCAGCAGGTATCCGCTTTGGATATCACAACCATGATAAAGAATTCAGTCAGGTCGACAGTGTGACTATTTATGACTTCATGCTAGAAAATACCGATCCTGCCAAGGTGATGTTCCAACTTGACCTTTATTGGATCGCTGTTGGCGGAGCAGATCCTATCGCTTATTTTGATAAATATCCAGGTCGTTTCGAAATTTATCATGTGAAAGACGAAAAAGAACTGGGCGGCGACGAGACCATGATGAATTTCGAACCATCCTTTGCCGCAGCTGACAAAGCTGGGATGAAAAATTACGTGGTTGAAGTGGAGCGTTATTCTTTCGACCCCATGGTAAGTATTCAGAAGAGCGCAGAGTTTCTTATGAATAGTGCTTTTGTTACCAAATAAGCAAGGTATTTACTGCAATTGATCTAAGAGCAAGGATTAACGATTTGTGATTTTGGAAGTAAGGGGTTGATTTTAAATTAATCTTTTCATCAGGACTCAAAAACCTGAACAGAGCTTCCCGGGCAATCGTTAATCCTTGTTTTTATATGGGATCAATTTTATTAAGCCAATTCAATAATTAAAGAATAATGTTTGGAAGGCGAAACAACTGGTTTAAAAGTGAGCAGTTTCTAATTGAGTTCAAACTATAAGAGCAAGAGAAGCGGTGACAGGAATTAATCTGTCAGACTAATTTTTGATTTTAGTATATCTTTCTCCAAAATCTCCCTAAACCTTTCAGGTTCCTCAAATAGCGGACCGTGAGCTGAGTTTTCGAAGGTGTAAAATCCTTTCAGGGGAGCATTAAGACGATTGTAATAATCTTTTGACAAATCAACATTCACAGTTAAATCGTACTTGCCACATATAAAAAATATGGGAATATCGATCTCGGGATAAGCTGCGGAAAAATCGGTGGTTAGAGTCTCTGTTTTAAGGTTTGTTTTGGAAAGAAAAAAGATCTTTGATTTCCAGATATTGTATTTCTCCTTGAGAGTATAAGCCCTGCAGGTCCATACAGGTAGAAAAATATCTTTGAAAACCGACTTCATGTTTCGCATGGTTCCTATCCCCAGCTCATGCATCAGGATGTCGCGGGTACCTGAGTTGTAAAATGAGATCAAATCTGATTCCGATTTCAAATCTCTAAACTTTCTCAACTCTTTTACTGATTTTTGGTCGTTCAGTTCAATAAAACGCTTAAGCATAAAATCATAGGCAATTCTTTCTGATTCGCGCTGCCTGGTTAACTGTCCCATTGCGATGTAGGCGTGGAAAAGCTCTGGTGCCTGCGATACTGCGGGCAAAGCAATCGTGGTTCCGCCCGACCATGCCAGAAGGTAAATCTTTTCTTTACCAAACCGTTTACGAAGATAATTTGTTACTTCAATGGCATCGGCAGCAAACTGGGTAAGGTTGACGCTTTCGAGGCTTACCTCGGGAGTGTATGAAAGCCCGCCACCACGCTGTTCCCAATAGCAGACGGTGAAAAAATCTTCGAGCCCCGGGTTAAATTTTTCAAATAGGAAGTAATTTGGAAAGCCTGGTCCGCCATGCAAGAATAGCAGCACAGGGTTTTCAGTATTTTTGGTTCGAATAAACATCCCCTGTTTAACGCCCCCTATCTGGACATATATTTTTTCTGAAATACTTCCCACAAGGACTTTCCCTTTCTCATCCCTGAAAGCATCGGGCTTGCCAGGGCTAGCTATTACCAGATAAACCAGCAATGTGAATAATAGTCCCAGAAAGGCTATTAGTGCATAAACAATCATTTTAACCCCCTTTTTTACAATGTGTTGTTTATTTGTATTCATTTGAATTGGTATTAATTGCAAGTACCCACCAAAAAAGCGATATAGATAGATGGGCTGCCGATTTGCCGATTAGTAATAAAAGTAAACTTTGGCTCTTCATAAAATCTACCTGTCCCTTCCAATAGTATGTTGTCGGCCATTACTCATATTTAATTTTTATTGAAGTAGGCACTCCTTCAACATCGTTTTGATTCACAGCTACTGCTTCGATAGTATTTATTCCGTTAATCAGATTTATAAAGAAATGCCCGTATTCAGCTTTCACTGGAATACAATTGAGTTCTACCAAATAGTTTTTAAACCATGGCATACTGTTATCAAGCGACAAAATAAACTCAGGTCTGGCCGCAAATTTCGGCATGTTTTTATTAAAAGCCTCAACACTTTTTATCTTCAATAAGTCGTATTCTTTTCTCGCTCTCTCAATTTCTTTTTCAGTATAACTAATAAGTATCATAGTCTGATTCCCTTCTACAACTGTAATCTTTTTAAGTTGACTTTCTTGTCCGAAAGCACAGGAAACGCCCAATAGAATTGTTATTGATAATGTTTTAAGTCTCATTTTATTCATTATTTATCTTTGAAACAAAGGTATATAACGGAAAGACAAGAAATAAATTTAATATACTCAAGGTGCAGTTATGTTGTATGAAGTTGTTTTTTTGATCGGATAGAAAGTCTTTTAGTGTTGTTCTGATCCGGTACTGTAACGGAGAAAGACTTTTCTTTGAGTTTTAGGCCCTTCATTTAGTAAAAACTCATGGGGTTTTTGAGCTTGCCCTGATCCGTAGTTTAACATCTGGCTCAGTTGTATAAAAATTCCAGATTCATGCAGAATACGGATTTTTGGAATACCTTGCATTTTTAAAATGAAACTAAAGTATTGAGAGTAAAATCGGTTTTTTGAAAGCAGAAAAAAATGAATTGAGGTCAATATGAATCATTCATTTTTCCGTATTTTGCGCCAAACAATCATGCTTCAATACTGTTACTGTAAAAATTAATATTTCTGCCATGAGAAACCTACTCCTTTTACTATTTATTGCCAGTTTTACCATTTCGGCATGCAATACTGCAACGAACGCTAAAAATTCCGTCTCCGATTCACCAGCCGGATTCGAACTGGTGGAAATCTGGAAAACCGATACCGTTTTTAAGACTCCGGAATCTGTGCTGTACGACGAAACCCGCGATGTATTGTATGTAGCTAACGTAAATGGCAATCCTTCCGAAAAAGACATGAACGGCTTTATTTCCCGTCTTTCCGTTTCGGGGGAGGTAACCGAACTTGAATGGATTAGCGGAATGAGCGGACCAAAAGGCATGGGAGTCTTTGGTAACCTGCTTTATGTTGCCGATATTACCGATCTGCTAATAATCGATCTTGATCAGTCCAAAGTAATTCAAGCGATACCTGTGGAAGGTTCCGTATTCTTGAACGATATTACGGTTGATGCAACCGGAAAGGTTTATGTTACCGACTCCCGCACCGGGAAAATCCACATTTATAAGGATGGCACTGTAAGTGAATGGATCTCCGGACTAACCAATCCCAATGGGCTGTACGCCGAAGAGTCAAGAATTCTTCTGGCAACATCTTCCTTTAATTCAGTAGACCCTGCCACAGGGGTGGTTACTATGCTTACCGATAGTATCGGGCATGGCGACGGAATCGAATTCACAGGGATGGAAGGCTATTACCTGGTTTCGGACTGGACGGGCGAGATTTTCCTTACCTATCCCGACAACTCCAAAATTTCGGTTCTGCAGACCCGCGATCAGAAGAAGAACACTGCCGACATAGGTTTTATCAAAGAGAGCAAAACCCTGCTTGTTCCAACATTTTTTGATAACAGGGTAGTGGCTTATAATCTTGTTGCAAAAAGCGAATAGGAAAAACAGTGAATGGGTGAATTGGGTTTTCCCGAGATCATTTCCTAGCTCACGATAAAAACGTAAAACTCAAATTTTTTATCCCATGAAATCCATTTTCCTTTTATTTATACCTGTGATACTTTTGCTGACAGCTCCATTTGCTGCGGTAGCTCAGGAGATAGCCGTGCTTAGTTTCAACATACGTTACGCGTCGTTAGGCAACACCCATAAAGATTGGGAACAGCGCAAGGAAGGTGTTCTCTCGATGCTCAAGGGATATGATTTTATCGGAATGCAGGAAGTTGTGCCATTGCAGATGGAGGAAATTGCCATCAACACCGAAAGTGAGTATGCCTACTTCTTCAGGACCCGGGAAAAAGATCCCTCTCAAGGTGAGGGATGTCCGATAATCTACAACAAAACCCGATGGGAAGCTGCAAGCAACGGAAATTTCTGGCTTTCCGACACTCCGGGAATTGAAGGATCGAATACCTGGGGAGCAGCTTTTAACCGAATGGTCAGTTATGGGATTTTCAGGGAGAAGGTCTCGGGGGATTCAATCCTGGTGATAAACACGCATTTCGATCATGTTTCCCAAGCGGCCCGGGAAAAAAGCACTGATCTTATACTTGATCGTTTTAAAAAGAGCATCAAGGTAATGCCTGTGGTATTTATGGGCGATCTGAACGTTACTCCGGACAACCCTGTTTACCTGAAAATTGTCGGGGAATCGTCACTTACTGATTCGTATGCAAAAAAACGTCACCCCAAAAAAGCCAATGGGGCAACTTTCCATGGATGGGACGAGCAACCCCCTGTTGAGCGGATCGACTTTATCTTTGTTTCTCCCTTCCTTAAGGTAAAATTATGTGAAGTATTACACGACAAATACAATGGGAACTACCCTTCGGATCATTTCCCTCTAAAAGCAATTCTTAAGAAATAATTGTAGGCTGTCTAAAAGGGATCAGCCTGCTGCTTTTTATTAGTTGGAGCTTACCGGATAACTGCTTTCCCTCGCTTCGCCTTCCTTTATCCACTGCGGAATGATCTTTTCGATAAAGATCTTTTTGTCGCTGTTGAGCTGTTTCATGTCCAGACCAATGAATTCCTGAGCTTTGGCTTTCGTGCTGATGTCGGGGTAAGGAACCTCCCCCGTAAAACCAAGCACAGCAAGTAGTCTGGCCAGTTTGATCCTTGATTCCTGAGCCCGGGTGATGCCCGTACTGATAATTCGCGACGATTCAACCGGCGAATGGATGGATGCTCCATGGCTTGCTGCAACATAGTCCCATCTCCATTGGGCATGCCGAATCATTTGCAGGATATCGGCCATCTGCGCTTCTGAAGCACCTAAGTCCCAAGCTTTCTTCGCCTCGAGATGCGCCCTGACCAAAAGCTCTTCAAGAACATTTCGGTTTTCAATGATTTTGTCCTGTCGGTTGTAAATGTCTGCCACAAGTTGCGCTGTTTCTTCACGGTGGCAAACCTGACATGAGGCCGACATGTTGTTTATCGGACTTTGGATATGGTGGTTTGTGAATTTCTGTCCCCCTTCGCTGATATAGGGCATATGGCAGTCGGCACACGAAACCCCTCTGGAGGCATGCACTCCTGTTGTGTAAATTTCATAATCGGGATGCTGTGCCTTAAGCATGGGAGCCCGGCTCAAACTGTGAGTCCAGTCGGTGAAACCAATATTGTCGTAATAGGCTTCTGCGGCATCCATCGTCATACCGTCGTCCCAGGGGAACTTGAGATAGGCAACCCCGTCGACCATTTTTTTGTTGAAGTAATACTCCACATGGCACTGCGCGCATACGAGCGAGCGCATTTCCTGGTGCGAAACTTTATTGATATCACGACCCATATTTTCAAATGCTTCGAGAAGGGCAGGCCGGCTGATTCTAAGGTTCATAGTTTCCGCATCGTGGCAATCGGCACAGCCAATCCCATTCATGACCTCAGCCCCTTTGGTTTCCCATGTACCTCGGTAAAAATCGGCAGCACCCGTTTTCGCCATCAGACGGGGCACATCCGGACTCTTGCAACTCCAGCAGGTATTGGGCTGAGGACTGACCTGACCTTCCATTGGTGCTCCGGTTCTGAGTGTATTCCGAATGTCTTCGATAGCATAATAATGGCCTCTGCCTTGCTTATAGTCCTTTGAAAATGCATATCCAGCCCAAAGCACAACCAGCCGTGGATCTTCCTCAAGCATATCGCGCGTGGCAGCTCCATTGTATTTGCTGACAAAACTAGTGTCGGAAGTGTTCAGATAAGATTGGTATTCACGTGGGAAATTCTGTCCCCATACCGCGTTACGAGGCTCATACTGGTCGTGTTTAACACTAGGCGTATATGCAAACAAAGCTTCCGTCCGTCGCTCGGTAATCGAGGAGGCCAAAAGTCCTAAAAGAAATACAAGTCCCATTGTGCCAATAAAAAGTGCCCAGCCCAGCCAGGGTCTTTTCCTTATGTTTTCATTAAGTGGTCTCATATTACTCGGTTTTATAAGATTATTTTTTTGTGTTTCTACGTTTCATCCAATCGGGAACAGGGCTTTCCGGCAAAGGAACCCGTGCATTCGGTGCGCTTGACAAGCTGTTTACCCTGCCGTGAGGCGTCTCTCTGTGGCAGTCCCAGCACTTACGGTCTTGTCGCAAATGATTAAAATCGGAAGAGTATCCTGCTATTTTCGCATCGTAAATCAGACTTTGATGACAACGAATGCAATTCTTGTGCACGACTTCTTTCCCAGCCTCTTTTATGAAAATTACCTGGGGCTCCGCTCTCAAAGTGAAAATCGTGGCATGCCTCATTCCATCCTTCGCCTTGAAAAAGTACTTGTTGAAAACATTGTTGTGAGGCACGTGGCAATCGTTGCAGTTGGTAACACTCTTATGTGAGCTGTGACTCCAGGTTGCATATTGTGGGGTCATGATATGACAATTCACGCAAGTCTGGGGGTTATCCGACAAATAGGAGGGGGCATTGGAGATGTGGATCAGATAGAGAAAAAGTCCTGAGAATATCGCCAGAGCAATAATTACAGGCACAATCCATTTCCCGGGAGGGGCAAAATTATGAATTAGTCGTTTTAAAACCATTCTAAAATATTTATGCTAAAAGTAAGTGTTTTTTCGGATATACAATAATTCAGGTACTTCAATTCCTGAATAGATGTTTTATAATCTTTTTTTTGAGTTTGAGATGCTCTCTGAGTACAATCCAAACTTTAATAAGTTTTTAGCCGATCCTAAACAATGTTTTTTAAAGCAGAAAGGGAACGAACATTTTGCTGTGTTTCATGTAATTTCTATAGGCTTCTTCAAATTATTCAAGGCATTCCTTTTCATCGAGTACAGCAGTGACATAAAAGAAGGCAAGTGAGAGAAGAGCAAAGATACTGTTTGAACACGTCGGATTTTTCAGATGGAAAACAACGACCGCCATGAGAATGCCAGAGATGGGACACTTAGGAGGCCAAAGATTAGCCTTTGGTTCATTTTGCTCCAGACTTATACATTAGAACCTGAGCCTGTTCAACGGAAACCGTAATGCCCTTTTTCACCTTTTCAAGATAGGGTTTTATAATCCTGAAGAAATCGCTGATTTTCTCTTCTGTGTCGATGATTTCGATAATCATGGGGAGTTTTTCCGAGACTGACCAGAAGCGGGTTGAGGTTACTGCCGAACTGGCCCCAAATCCCATAACTCCTTTAGTTACCGTAGCTCCGGCCATATGATTTCTTTTAGCCAGGAAAACAAGGGTTTCGAACAAGGGTTCGTTTTTGAATTTATCTGTGGAGCTCAGGTAAATTCGCATGATCTGGGTTTTGGATTGTGTGTCCATGATCAGATGATTTTTGTTAATGCATTTCCAAGAAAGGTTGCAGCCAGGCCCAGAAACACGCTGAGTCCGGTATAGAGAAGAAAGTACACAAAGGCTCCGTCTCTGAGAAGAGTCAGGTTCTCACTTGCAAAACTCGAAAAAGTTGTAAATCCCCCGCAAAAGCCAACCGTAAGGAAGACTCTCCATTCCTCACTCATCAGGCTTCCGCGTTCCGACATCCCGTAAAACACACCGATCAGGAAACAACCGATAATGTTAACGGTCATGGTTCCGAAGGGAAAGGAGGAAAGGAAGTTTTCGGTTATGTAGCGCGAGCCCAGAAAACGGGCCACACTGCCTATGAATCCGCCTGCTCCGACAAGAAGAATTAATTTGAACATACATTTAAAATAAAATCGATGTATAAAAGTAGTGAATAAGATATGAATTAAAAACTCTTCATTTCAAATTCAAACTTTGCTTAACTTGCAGTCCTGAATCCAAACCCAGCCAAAAATGAAGCTTTCGGAACACATACAACTTATAAGTCCCGGCGAATGGTCTGATTACGAACTGATTGACAGTGGCGATTTTCAAAAACTGGAAAGGTTTGGGAAATTTGTCGTGTCGCGCCCTGAACCTCAGGCCATATGGGGAAAAGCACTTTCCAATCCGGAGTGGGAGAAATTGGCTCATGCTGTATATACCCGCAGAAAAGGATCTTCCGCAACTCTTTCGGATGACGAGAAAGGGGAGTGGAAGCGCAAGCCCGGCATGCCGGAGCAATGGATGATCGAATATCCCGGTATTCATCCCGGCATAAAGTTTCGTCTGGGCTTGACATCCTTTAAGCATATCGGGGTTTTTCCCGAGCAGGCTGCAAACTGGGATTACATCCATCATTCCGTTTCGGATATGGAGCTAACTCAGCCCCAGGTTCTGAACCTCTTTGCATATACCGGCGGCGCATCGCTGGCCGCCAGTGCTGCCGGGGCAAAAGTTACCCATGTCGATTCGGTGAAACCGGTAATCAACTGGGCGGGTGAGAATTCCCGCCTGAGCGAACTCGGGAATATCCGGTGGATTATCGACGATGCGATGAAATTTGTGCAAAGGGAAGTCAGAAGAGGAAGTGTTTATCAGGGGATTATCCTCGACCCCCCGGCATATGGCAGAGGGCCTGAAGGTGAAAAATGGGTGCTGGAAGACAGCCTTCGTGAAATGATCCAGGCCTGCATTACGCTGTTGGACAAACAAAATGGATTCTTTCTGCTTAATTTATATTCGGTGGGATTTTCAGCTATTATTGCCGAAAGTCTGGTGAATACGGTTTATAAGGATATTTGCAGCCCCGAGTTGGGCGAATTGTTCCTCACGGATCGGGGAGGCAGAAGGTTGCCGCTGGGAGTGTTTTACCGGTTTAAAACAAATCGTAAACCGAATTGAAGCCTCGTTTTTCAATGATTTCTCCGGTGAGGTTTGTGAAATAGATTTGGCGGTTCATATTTATGTCGCGAATCACAAACTCGAAAAGTACCGAATCAGGTTTCTCAATCCGTATGGAGCTCATTATTTCGCCCAATCCTGAAAGTTTTTCAGTTATGTTGCCGCCAATCTCTTCCAGACTTTGGTTTATCCGGGTGTCAACCCAATCCGAGTTTTTATCGAATCGACAGATTATCTCTTTCCCATCATAAACAAAAATGGATTCAAAATACTTGTCCTCAAGATGCCACTCTACAGAAGTTGCGTCTTTAAACTTCTTATTGAAAGCAAGTTGAACGTTTTCAGGAGGGTTGCTGTTATTTCCTGTTAAGATGGTTTTAAATAGATCTTTCACGTTATGAAAATTTGAATTGAGACGTTTTCAACCTAAAAGGTCACTTTTAGTCTTCCGTCGGGTACATGGATTTATACAAATACATAACCCTTGCCTTGGCCCTCTTTATTCTCATTTTCGCAGCGCTTTCAGAAATTCTGAAGGTTGACATGATTAGTTTAAGGGGGATGTTGTCCTGATATTTCATCAGCAGTAGTGCTTTCTCCTCCGGATGGATCATCTCCATTATTTTCAACAACCTCTCATACCGTAGCCCGTTAAGGTCGGTTTCATATATTTCATCGATAATTTCAGGCAATTCATTATTCCGGTTCCATTCGGGATAATTAAGTTTTTTGCGGTGTCGAAGGTACTCGATGCAGTGGTTGTAGGTAATGGCATAAAGCCAGGTGGAGAAGGAGGCCATGCCTTTATATCCGGGAAGCTTCTCGTAAACTTTTGAGAAAACTTCTTGCTCAATCTCAAAGGCAAGGTCGCGGTCTTTAAGAATAGATACACATTTATCAAGAACTTTTCTGTTATAGCGGGAGTATAAAATCTCGAACTGATCTTTTTTCCCCTGAAGAATATTCCTGATAATCTCCTCGTCGCTTAGCTTTTTTTCACTCTCTGACCGCATTAGGCAATACTTTCCTCCAAATGTAATGAGATAAAACGATTATATTTTAACTGAGTAAATTTTTTATCAAAAAAAAATGAAAAAGCAGGTAAGATGAACAGTTTAAGGCCATGGTGGCACAACTTTTCTTTTTTGGTATTATTCAAGCGAGATGTATTTTTTTTAAATATTTTTGTAAAAAACTGTGACCTTTTAAAAATCCATCGTCTCAATAGCGCAAATTTAAACTTAAAGACTTAACCAGGAGGTTATAACAATGAAAAACAAAATTTTATTCTCAGTTCTTACATTAGGACTTTTAGTAGTTCTCGCTACAGGTTGTCAGAAAGCACCTCAGGTGCAAATGGATCTCGCAAAAGCAGCTGTTGATTCAGCTAAAAATGCAGAGGCCGACACTTACATAGCTGCAGAATTCAATGCAATTCAGGATTCACTGAACATGGTAATGACTAACATCGAAACCATCAATTCACAATCATTCTGGAAACGTAATTACAAACCATCAATTGCTCAGTTGGATGCTATCGTTGTAGCTTCGAACGCTGCTGTTACCAATGCAGTTGCAAAGAAAGAAGAAGTTAAAGCCAAGGTTGAAACTTCACTTACTGAGGCTGCTGCTCTTTTAGCAGAAGATCAGGCCCTTATCCTTAAAGCCCCTAAAGGCAAAGAAGGTAAAGCTGCTTTGGAAGCTATTCAGCAGGATCTTACTGTAATTGAGGCGTCTATTGCCGAAACTACAGTTCTTTTCAACGAAGGCAAGTACATGGCTGCAAATGACAAAATTTCTGCTGCAATTGAAAAAGCTAATTCCATTAAACAGGAATTAAATGATGCTATTGCAAAATACAAGAAAAGATAATTTTCCGGTTAGGAATTGAAGCATCAGCAAAAATATTGAAACTGAAAAGACCTCCGCACAGCGGGGGTCTTTTTTAATAAGACCCGGCCGCAATGCGCAAAATTGTATTTTTTAGTTTATTCTTAGTCGTTATCGCAGGGTCGGTTTTGTACCTCACGGGATCCGTCTATGCTCCCAAGGGACCTGCGAAGGAAGCGCATGCCATGGAGAAATCAATAGCATTTGCCCGCAGGCAAGGGGCATCGAAATATGCAACAAAGGAATTCACAGAATGTATTTCTCTGCATCGCAAAACAATGGCAGAGTGGAGGGCTCAGAATCAACTTTGGATTATCCGGCGCGACTACAGTCAACTTTCCAATCTTATCGCCCAAACCACCGAGATAGCCGTACTTGCGGGGAAAAAGGCTATTGAGAAGTCAGGGTCGATGAAGCAGTTTATAGAAGAGACTCAGGCCCATCTCATAGAAAGGGATAAATATTTTACCGAGAAATTCAGGGTGTTGCCTTTGGAGATGAAAACTCTGAAGAATCATTCGGAAGCTCATCTTTTACTGAAAGAAGCAATCGAGGCTTCGGATCGGGGGGATTTAAACTCGGCATACAAGAAATTAATAGTTGCCTATGAGGATTTTTCCGAATTGGAACTTACCGTCAGAAAAAAACTGGACGAGTATTTTGAATCCTATCCTGTATGGGATAAATGGTATAAGCACACGGTAAACAAATCAAAGGAGAATAAGTCGTATGCTATTGTTGTTGATAAAATGGCACATGAATGCATTCTACTTAAGGATGGCAATGTGGTTGGCCGCTTTGAAGCTGAATTATCGCTTAACTGGATTGGTCACAAACGCCAACAGGGCGATATGGCAACTCCGGAAGGCGTATACAAAATAACAAAAAAAATAAATCACAGGAATACAAAGTACCATAAAGCTTTATTGATAAACTACCCGAATGACAACGATATTCTTAACTTTGAGAAAAGTATCCGGGAAGGTCTTCTTTCTTCCTCTGCCAAAATTGGCGGCTTGATTGAAATTCACGGAGATGGGGGCAAGGGGAAAGACTGGACGGAAGGCTGTGTTGCATTGGCAAACAGCGATATTGATAAGCTATATGCAATGGTTAATACGGGTACACCCGTTACTATAGTGGGATCGTTGATTCCTTTACAAGAATTGTTTAATTAAGAAAATGGAATATATTTCTAACCTTAAGTTGTGGCTGTTAAACCTTCCTGGTTTTTTTAAAAGGAAGGGAGGACAGGAAAGTGCCGAAAGGACTTTTCCAGGCAAGGCTGTTTTGTTGCCGGTTTTGGTTTATGTTTCTGTTCCTGTTATTTTCTATTTATTGTGGGTTTCAATGTTCACCGCCCTGCCTTTTATGCAGGAAGCGGTTGTTAAATTCAAGCCCACTTTGACGTACCCCGAATTTGCCAGTCAATCGAATCCCGGACCCTCTGAACTTCTTTTTCTTCAGGAAAACAGGGTAAAAAAACTGGATAAGATTTATGCCAGGTTTTCTAACCGTCAGCCTTACCTTATTGTTAACACAAGCGACAATACCTTTAACCTTTTTAATAATGGCAAGCTGGTAAGGGAGGGATTGTGTTCTACAGGCAGTTTTGTATTGTTGGATGCGGGAGGTGAACAAAAGTGGATGTTTGAAACCCCAAAAGGAATGATGCGCATTCAGGGGAAGACGGAATCACCGGTTTGGAGGAAACCCGATTGGGCATTTATTGAGGAGGGTCTACCGGTTCCGAAACACCACAATAGTTTTGAGCGTTATGAATATGGCGTTTTGGGTGATTACGCGCTGAGCATCGGCAACGGTTACCTGATTCATGGGACACTCTATCAGCGCTTGTTGGGCATGCCTGTAACCCACGGATGTGTTCGGTTGGGTGATGCTGATCTCGAAAAGGTTTTTCAGACGCTCAAAGTAGGATCCAAAGTTTATATATTTTAGTGACGTTTTTCATTCTAAACTATTATGACGGAAACAAGAAAAGACCTGGTCTGGATTAAACGGATTGCTTTCGTTATTGCGCTGGGTCTTTTGGCCTATTTCATAACAATGACAATCGTCATACCTGTTTACCGTTTTAAAATCGAGTCCCCGGTTACAAATGCCAGCGATAAAAATATTTTCCGCCCCGATCTTACATGGCAAATCACAGTAAACGACTCAATTAAACAAAGGGCAATTGATCTGGTTTTCTCCGAGTCATTTTTGCTTTCCAAAATTGAGATGACCAAAAGCGATAGCATTTCACTTACCGTTAACCTTCAGGATAGCGTTGTGGCGCTTGTTGTCCAAGGTCTTACTATATACAGCACAAAAGCAAAAACCTTTAAGATCAGCCATGCCTTTGCTAAAACCGACCCTTTTATTCTGGCTCAATGGCTGGCTATTCCATTTGTAGTCGACACCCACTATGCTTCAATTCCCAAAGTGCCCGTATTATATAAGAAGGCCCCTAAAGACACGATCGAAGCCATGAGCCAGGTTGAAATGGACCCATTGAATGACGAAATTGATCCGGTGTATTTCAGACTGGAGCTTGATCGGAAGCTAATCCTGAATTTTAATCAGGAAGAAGCTCCTGAAAAGGAGAGCATGCGGCAGGTGAAAACATATCAAAGACGTATGAGGAAAATCGAACGTCATGATATTATTGACCATCTTTCCCGTTTTTCCCCAACTGAATTCATTCCGGAAATCCATATAAGTATTGACAAGAAAGCCGCACGGGTTATTTACAGGGCCATTCCGGAGCGGGCTTTTGTTGCGGTTCAACTCCCGACGGAGTAAGTCAAATCACCCGGAAAATAAGGCTTTCAGATATTCCGTTGCCGTAAGGCCTCGAATACCAATACTGCAGCGGATACTGAAACGTTAAGCGAGTCGGCGATCCCAGCCATGGGGATTTTTATGATTCGGTCGGCGTTTTCCCTCCAAATCGCACTCAAACCATCCGCTTCCGAACCCATTATGAAGGCGGTAGGTCCACAATAATTTCCTGTGGTGTAATTAACAGAATCCTGAAGAGCAGCCGCAAATATTTTCACTCCCCGGCTTTTAAGAAAAGCAATGGCCGATTCCGAATCGCTAACGATCACCTCGGTGCTGAACAGGCATCCCAGACTCGAGCGGATAACGTTAGGGTTATAGATATCTGTTTGCGGATCGCAAATGATCACTGCGGTTATTCCCGCTGCATCTGCGGTACGGACAACCGCACCCAGATTCCCCGGCTTCTCCACTGTTTCTAAAACCAGAAATAGCGAATCTTTTGATGGATGGAGGTCTTCCAACTTTTTATCCTCGGCTTGGGCCACTACCAATATGCCTTCAGCGTCTTCCCGATAGACCACACGGTTGAATACATTTCTCGCCAGAATAATCCCACTTGTTTCCCCACCTATTTCTTTCAACACAGACAAGGCCTCCCCAGACATAATCTCAGGACAATAATAGATCTGTGCGAATGTGACCCCGGTTGCCTTTGCCCGACTAATTTCACGAAGACCTTCAATAATGAATTGCCCTTCCTTCTTCCTGTTCTTCGACTTCGAAAGAGAAAGAAGGTAGCGTATCTTTGGATTTTGCAGACTTGTGATGTTTAGCGTCATTACCCATTTATTGTTGATTCTCCAGATGCATTGCCAAATGCTAAAAGTCAGACTGGTTAAGCAGGGCGACAAATTTTTTCAATTGGGACTCCTCCTTAAGTATCCGCAGGTTGTTTTTGCGCAAGAGGGCTTTGACCTCCCTTTCCCGGCCTGGAAAAGAACTGATAATTACACTTCTCTTAATATTATTAAAAGTTATGGTCCTACCATCGTTAAAAATAAGAAAGTAAAGAGGTACAGGAGTGTACTTATCAACTGAAACCTCGGTTTCTCTTGATTTTTCGATTACGTAACCTGTGATTTTTATTTTCCTCCACACAAGCAGGGAAATCGTATCCTCATGGAGTACTTGAACAAATACTTCGACGGAATCGGAAAACAGATCCGGCTTTATGTTCGTTTTCCGGAAAGCCTGCGACATATTCCGTTGAGAATCGTTGAAGCGAAATTCACGAATAAACTGCTTATCCAACTGAATCAGTTTTTGACTTGTTTCCTCAAACTGGATAAGTTCATCGGTATAGCCGTTGTATTGTATAAGTTTATTGTAAACCCATTCTCCATTCGAAAGCAGGATTTCCCCATTTACAAACTCTTCATAAAAGTAAATAGATCCATTGATATATTTATCCCAATGAAAAACCTGACCCCGTAACTGGGGTTTAAAAGGATTATCAACGAGTGTGTCGCATAAACAGGATTTGCTTTGCGAGTGGGCACCGGCAACTGATAGAAGAATTAGTACTGATGATAAAAATGTTTTCAATTTCATCCGGTTATTTGGGTAGATTAACATTGATCAATTGTGTTGTTGAGAAACGCCTGCCTTGGGGAGTAATGCCTGAAACAACAACTTCATAGATGCCGGTATTGTCTGAAGCATAAAATTCAAGGGTATGAGTGTCTCCCAAAGTGAGTTTAAGATCCGGGTTCCAGTAAAGGGTTTGCCTGAAATCGGGTTTTGGGCTGGAAATCTTTTCCCCCGAATCGAAGCTTATACTTTTTAGCACCGATCTCTGCAGATACGGGAAGTTTTGGACCCTTGTCTGCCCGGGATAGTTGTTTGTCTGAGCGATGATATTGTCTTTGGTAAAGACAGACAAAACGCCTGGGAAGGAAATCAGACCAATATATCGTTCCGTTGTGAAATACTCGATTTTGGAAATCTGTTCCGAGTTGAGCGGAATCAAATTATCTATTTTGTTTACCAATACCCCGTCGATAAAGAAGCCGGGGCTTTCTTCAAAATATTTTGAGAAATTCTTGTCGAAAATATTCACCGAATACAAATTGTCTTTTTTTCGAAGCCTAACCCCCGGCAAAATTTCTTTGGAGATTTCAGCAAAACTCACCAGGCTTATGTAATCGACCGGGCGAACAGTGAAATCGGGTTTCCCGTAGAATTCGTTTCGAAATGCAGGCTTTGCTTCCGTTTTAAAATCAATGATCTCCTGGCTGGGAAATGCTTTTTGAACCGTTGAGATGGTCTGGCTTTTTGCGATATAGGTTTTAAAATCCCTGGTAAGGATGAGTTCGGAAGGGGTGAATGCAGAGCTCAGACTGAACTTGTCATCAAGTTTTATCGTTGCGTTTTCATGGCTGCGAAGGGTAAAATAGAGCGTTTTATTCTCGTAATAGTCATTTAAGAGAAATTGGAATTCCCCTTTTGTATTGCTTTCAGAATGCAACAAATTTGAAAATGTGTCGGGTACGGAGAGGAAGATGTCGACTCCGGGCAGAGGATTTCCTGTTTTGGAATCCTTAACAATGCCGGAAACAATGACTCCGTTAATTTCGGGGAAAAAGACGCATTTGTTATCTTGACTTTTTTCAGGGATTTCAAGGATAATCGAATTCGAAGGGGATCCGATTTTGCCTTTATACAATATTCCCCCGGGAACTTGCTCTCTTACCGATGCGGAAACTGAGATATATTCGCATTGTTCATCCCCTGAAAACCGGAGGTTAATCTTGATTTTTTCTCTGGGATTAAATGTGGATTTCGAGGGAGTTATTGTAACGATTTCAGAGGAGGAACTGACCTGACTTTGGAGCCTTTCATCCAACGGGCTTGCATAAACCAGACTCTGTTGAGCTCCAAATGACCTGTCAAATCGGTTAACGACAATCAATTCCTTCACAAAAAACGCATCTTCGCCGAAGTTGCGCATCAGGCGGGTAAAGCCTACTAGTTGATATACTCCGGAAGAAAGGGTGTCGGGAATTATGAACGTTCCATAGGCTTTTTTATTGACGAGTTTCAGACCAGCCTCAATAATATTTAAATTGTTTTTATTGCGCAGTACGAGATATGCGAAATTGCTGACAGGGAGTTGACTGTTTCCAACACTGCCCAAGGTCATAAAAGAAAAGAACAGGTTTTCCCCTGAAATATAAAGGTCCTTGTCGGTCTGTATCAAAACAGATTCGCTCATGAGGGATCGGTTGCTTTGCGAAAAAACAACGGTTCCTAAAGACACTACGGAAAAGAGAAAAACTAATATGATGATTGATTTCTTCATAAATAACTGATTTAATAGACCCACCAGGATGGAGGTCTCCCGGTAACATTCCCGACTTCCGGGTCGGGTATGGATATTTCATACGGTTCTATCCTCACTGTTCCCGAGCCAATATGGGGAAAGTACTGATAGCTTGAGCTTTTTTGGCTTGACACTTCAAACAGTCCAAAAGCGAGTTTGTCCGGATTGCTCACACACTTAATGTTTCCTTTTAACTGAGCCGGCAGGGGATCAAAGATCTTACCGTCGGCGCTGGATTGTTCCTTGATTCCCTCATGAAACCGGTACGCCTCCTCAGTAATCTGGTGCTCGTTCAGGATCAGGAACCTATGATGCACCAATGATTGGGTTGTGTCGAATACGGCAGTTACAAAGCCTAGAATCTCTTCATTGTACCAAATGGTGTCGATATTTACCGTATCGCGTGCCATGATCATTCGTCTTATTGGAAACGAACCAATCAATTGTTGATTAATCTCATAAATTGGCTCATCAGGAGTGGAAACTGCCGAGGTTGTGGTTATCTGATCCTCAGGATACAAGGTTCTCCAACAAAAGTGTGCCGTGGCAGGAAGAGGGATGTCTTTTAAAAAAGGTGAGTCGAAGGGGCTTCCGGTCGAGAGGCTTTTCTTCGAATCAGGAGGAGGGATAATTTCCTCAAGAGTATCCACAACCTCATATGTCGATTCAATAATCTGAATCGGGTCGAACCTGAAACGTGGCAAGGAACCTCCCTGGCTTTTCAGATTGAGGTAAATTTTCGCAACGTTTTCAAAACTTCTCCGGGTTACACTTCCCACTGTTTCAAGAATCTCTTCCCGGTCCACCAGGCCATAAATTGTTCTTTCGTAGGGCACCAGCGACAGCAATTGAGGGACCGACTCGTAAAGTTCCCCGTTAATTTCGATATGAAGTGAATAAGTTGAGCCAGGAATGCCTCTGAAGTCATTCGGGTCGGAAAGGTAATGGCCTTCGCCTATGTCCATAAACGAATAGCTGTTTTCCAGATCGTCGGTAACCCATACCTTGCCTCCGGTTGCAGGAACACTCATTTTATGGGAGTCGAAAGGAACGCTCCAGCTTACATACACCGAATATGGCTCATTTTGGTTTGTAACAAGACCGTCGACAACAAGGGCCTGTTCCGAGGATATTACATCCGGAACATAAAGTTCCCTGCATGCACTGATCGAAAGTGACAGAAATACTATTAGGATTATACTATATCTCATTTTTCAAGTGTTCTCAGAAACTCAGGTTATACGTAAGTGTGGGGAATGGTCTTCCGATGATATACATTTTATAAAGACTTCCGCTGGTATAAGTATCGGGTTGCATAGGATTATCGTTCTGATAATACACGGAATACGCATTTTTCCTCCCGTACAGGTTAATTACCGAAACGGTCCAACTGCCTTTCCATCTCTTTCTGATCCGAAGGGATTCATCCAGCGTAATTGACAGGTCCAGCCTGTGATAGTCGGGCAGGCGGTACTTGTTCCTGTCCGAATAGTATATAAGATGATAATCCTGATAATTATACTTTTGCTCAGGCAGGGTTACCGGTCGGCCAGTGCTGTAGGTAAACGTTCCCGAGAATCTCCATCTTCTTGAAATCTGGTAATTTCCGATTACCACAAGATTGTTCGGCTTATCGAAATTCGAAGGGAAGGCTTTGTTCTCGTTGATCTGGTCGGCTTCCACCTTGCTAACTGTTTTCCGGAGCGAGCGCGAGTAGGTGTAGCTGATCCATCCATTCAGTTTTCCGTAATTCTTCTTGATAAAAAACTCCAAGCCGTAATTGTAACCCATGGCGTTTAACAAGGCGGTTTCTATTTGATTATTCATGAGGATTTTTGCACCATCCCTGTATTCAAGGACATTGTACAGGTTTTTATAGTAAACCTCTACGGAGGCTTCAATTTTATTCTGGAAGAAGTTTTTGTAATATCCAAGGGCCAGCTGATCCATTGTAAGAGGCTTCAGGTAGGTGTCACTGAGTTTCATGACATCCGAAGGAGTAGCCACCGAGGTGTTCGAAACCAGGTTAATGTATTGGTTTATGCGATTGTAGCTTAGTTTTAGCGAACTGTTGCTGTTTAGCACGTACCGGAAGGAAATCCGTGGCTCAGGTCCCGAATAATTCTTAATAATTTCGTTATTGCTGTAACTAAGGGTGTCGGCAATTGATGCGAGCGACAGGGAAGGAGCGTTGTTATAAATGTTTACATTTCCCGGCCCAAGGAGGGAATAGTGGGAGTAGCGCAAACCAACTTCCATATTCAATTTGTCACTCAGGGAAATATTGTCGGAAAGGTATAACGCCAGCTCCAGCGCCTTTTCAGGAGCAATGGTAAGATCCTTCACATACGACTCAGGGCCGTAGGGAGTCTCCATTCCGGGCAGAACATTGTATAAGACCGCATTCCAACCCAGATCAAAATTGTGCTTATTGTTTAGAATATAGGAAAGGTTCCATTTGAGCGACTGGTATTTTATCTGTGAATTGATCTGATACGCATCGTATTTCTTTAAGGTGTCAACTCCTGCCACGCTGTAATCGTACTGGCTGTAGCTTGCCAGCAGGTCGGAAGAGAGCTGGTCGGAGAAACTATGAGTCCATCGTGCCGATCCAAGCAGGTTTGAATAGTCGTAGATATAGGAATTGCTAAGGCTAAAATCGTCCTGACTGAGATACCCGAACAGTTTGATTTTATTTTTCGGGTTCAGTTTTATCGTAAGCAGTCCGTTGATGTCGTAAAAATTTGCGGAACTGTTTATCAGGTCGATATCGGGAATTTTGTGCAAGAGCCAGTTGGAATAGGAACTTCTCCCGCCAAGAATGAGGCTGGCTTTTTTATTTACCAGGGGAGTCTCAAGGTTGAGGCTGGAGTTGATCAGTCCGATGCCTGCTTTGACTTTTAAGCGTTCAGGGTTCTCCGGCCCCATATCGATAGAAAGAATGGATGAGGACCTTTCGCCAAAGGAGGCGGGAATACCTGCTTTCATCAAAGTCACATTTGAAACCGTGTTGGCATTGAGGATGGAGATAAGCCCAAACAGGTGCGATGAATTTATCACCGGGGCACCTTCAATAAGTATCAGGTTCTGGTCGTTTCCTCCCCCGCGAACATTGAAACCCGTTCCGAATTCGCCAACCGATTGGATACCCGGAAGAAGCGATATGCTTTTAATAATATCCTTCTCCCCAAGAGTCAAGGGCAGTTCTTTCAAGGCTTTGGTGTCGAACTTCATCACACTCATCTGGGTGCGGTACACATTTGCATCGGACTGCTGGGCAGAGATCTGCACCTCGTCGAGTTTTACCGAACTTTCAAACAATTCAAGGTCAAAGGATCCGTCGCTTAAGAGTTTTATATTCACATATTTGTTTTCGAAGCCAATGTATTTAAGGGTCAGCCTGTTTTCGCCAACCGGTAACTCAATGGAATAAACACCTTTGGCTCCCGAAGTGGTTCCCAGATTGTGCTTTTCAACAAAAACAATCGCACCGGCAAGTGGCTCCCCTGTTTTTCCGTTAAGAACCTTTCCCTGTAAAACAGCTTTGGACGATTGTCCGTATTTCATGGGATCCCCAATGGCAACAAGACCGGAGGAAGAGGGATCGGAATTATACGACCCGGCTTGCTTGGGAACAATAACGACGGTAAGAGAATCGATCAGGAAATAGTCGCAACCGACCATCCTGGTGATTCGCTCCATAATTTCCATTGTGGACAGGTCAAGGTAGGAGGAATGAAATTTTTTATCTTTAAACCATTCCTGTTGGTAAAAAAGGCGGGTGTCCCTGTTTTGTTTAAGGAACCCTGAAATGCTGTCGATAGGAATGTAACTCTTTGGTATTAAGCCCTCAGTGTCCTGTGGGTAGGCATTTGTGAAAATGCAGGAGATTACAATCCAAAATATAAACCTTTTCAGGTTTAAAAGTGAGCTCATAGATTAAATTATCATGCTGTTAGAGCGGTATATCCGGGGGAAGTAAAATTAGTAAATTAAAATTAGTTGATGCGGATTAATTCATGAAATTCCTTTTTTTTTATTTTCAGGGAGGGTTTTAACGGGGTGACGGGCATAGCCGTCAACCTAAGGTTTTGTAAAAATTTATATCTATCTGATAATTAATGATATGACTATTTTTTAGCCCATTCCTTTGGAGAACGGGGTTGAATGATGTAATTTTGCTCATATTAAAGAACTTTTTTTGGTTTTTTAACGGGAT
>CAMAZH010000030.1 GCA_945863035.1 Chitinophaga pinensis
GTTGCATTATCCGTGGCTTTGTGCATGGCGGTCATCCTCGCTCCCTGTTCGGATGCAAAGGAATCGAGCAGTGCCTTGTATAACTGCAGCTTAAGTGAGCGCGGGATAAGCTCTTTTACCATTTCTTTTTTGGTAGGCTCGAAGATATAGTCGGTGAACGATTTAAGAATATTCCCTTCCTCATCCAGCTTTGGCGTAATTTTCACCGGCAGGAACTGCTCGTCGGTAAGAACCTGTACCGCCGCGTTTTTGAATTGGTTGTAAATCAAATGAATCCGGTCGTAGTCGCCTGCAGCAAACTGTTCCATAATTGAGTTGGCGATCAGCGAGGAATTGTCGAAGGTCAGATGATCGAAGATATCGTTTCTGGTTTTAACCACGTTGTACTTCCTTTTTCTGAGAAACTCGTCGGCCTTCTTTCCCATCACAAAGAAATCAACATTGTTCTTCAATAGCTGGCTTTTGTAAGTCTCGTGAGCCACCGATATGGCTTTCTTGAAAACATTGGCATTAAACGCACCGCAAAGGCCTCTGTTGGATGTGATGACCACCAGAAGCACTTTGTTAACTTCTTTGCTTTCCTTGGCAAAGATGAAATCCTCGTCATCCTTAAGACTGTCGCTTACCGACTCGAGAATCGTCTGCAGTTTGTCGGCATAAGGCCGGAGACGGATGATCGCATCCTGGGCTCTACGCAATTTGGCAGCCGACACCATCTTCATAGCGCTGGTAATCTGCTTGGTTGAGCTTACCGATTCAATCCGGGTTCTTATTTCCTTAAGATTCGCCATGTACTATCAAGGTTTAAACTATTTATTCAATTGGTAATTCGATGCGACCTCGGCTGCTGTTTTTTCGAGAACCGAAGTAATAGCCTCATCGATTTCACCTTTTGCCAACCTTTTGAGAATCTCTTTATGTTTTGAATCCATCACCTCGAGGAACTCAACTTCAAAAGCTTTGATTTTTGCTACGGGGACATTGCTCAGCAAGCCTTTCGTGCCGCAATAAATGATGGCAACCTGTTTTTCAACCGACATAGGGGAATGCAGTCCCTGCTTGAGGATTTCGACGTTTTTCGATCCTTTGTCGATTACCGCAATGGTAGCCGCATCGAGATCGGACCCGAATTTGGAGAAAGCCTCCAGTTCGCGGTACTGCGCCTGATCTATTTTAAGGGTCCCTGCGATCTTCTTCATGGATTTAATCTGGGCATTTCCTCCAACCCTGGAAACCGAGATCCCTACGTTGATTGCGGGGCGTACACCGGAGTTAAAAAGATTCGACTCAAGAAAAATCTGTCCGTCGGTAATAGAAATAACGTTTGTGGGAATATACGCCGAAACGTCGCCCGCCTGAGTTTCAATGATAGGTAGTGCCGTGAGTGAGCCCCCGCCTTTTACCAACGAACGGATTGATTCGGGAAGGTCGTTCATGCTCCTGGCGATCTCGTCCGACTCAATAATTTTGGCGGCTCTTTCCAGAAGCCTGGAATGAAGATAAAAAACATCTCCGGGATAAGCTTCGCGCCCGGGTGGGCGGCGGAGTAAAAGAGAAACCTCGCGGTACGAAACGGCTTGTTTAGATAAATCGTCGTAAACAATTAATGCCGAGCGACCTGTGTCTCTGAAGAACTCACCGATGGAGGCTCCCGCAAACGGGGCGTAAAACTGCAATGCAGCCGGGTCGGAAGCCGTTGACGAAACGATAACAGTATAGGCCATAGCCCCGGCCTCTTCGAGCACCTTGGCAAGGTTAACAACTGTTGATCCTTTTTGACCGATGGCCACATAGATACAATAAACGGGAATGCCCTTGTCGTAAAATTCCTTTTGATTTATAATGGTGTCGATGGCAATCGAGGTTTTCCCGGTCTGCCGGTCGCCAATGATAAGCTCTCTTTGTCCCCTTCCGATGGGCACCATCGCGTCGATAGCCTTGATACCGGTCTGCAGCGGCTGTTTAACCGGCTGACGGTAAATAACGCCAGGTGCTTTGCGCTCGAGGGGCATTTCGTACAGGGTTCCGGTAATCGGACCTTTGCCGTCGAGTGGTTCACCAAGGGTATTGATAATACGGCCCAGCAAGCCCTCACCTACCATAATGGAGGCAATTCTCTTGGTGCGTTTTACGATATCGCCTTCCTTGATTTCTTCGGAGGAGCCCAGCAACACAGCTCCCACGTTATCTTCCTCGAGGTTCAGCACGATTGCTTTCTGACCGTTTTCGAATTCAATCAGCTCGTTGGACTGCACTTTTGAGAGTCCGTGGATACGGGCAATACCGTCGCCCACCTGTAAAACCGTTCCAACTTCTTCAAGTTCAATTCCGGTTTTGAATCCCTGAAGCTGTTTTTTTAGTACTTCAGATACTTCTGCAGGTTTAATTTCAGCCATTTTCTTTTTATTTTACGAATGTTGATTCTAATAATTGTTTCTTAACTTTTGCAAGACCTGAAGCTACACTGGCGTCGAACTGTTCGTCTTCCACCCTGAGAATAAAACCACCAAGGATTGAGGGTTTGATTATTTCTTCAAGTTCAATATCGGAGTTGAAAGTCTTCTTGAGGAGAGCCCGGAATTTCTCTGTCTGCACCTTGTCGATCCCTTCGGAAACAACGATCTCTGCAGAGAGAATCCCCATGCTTTTCTTGTAAAGTGATTTGAAGTTCCGGGAAATATGGGGCAAATAGCTTTCCCTTTTATTGGAAAGCATCAGGTTGATAAAATTCATGCATAACGAGGATACCTTTGCCGCGAAAAGCCCGTCCATTACTTTCTTCTTGTCGGAGGTTTTAACCACAGGGCTGTCAAGAACTGCGCGGAAATCGGGTAGTGCGTACACCTTCATTATCAGGTCTATATCCTGCATTACCTGGGGTAATACTTTGCCTTCTTCGGCGGCTTGGAAAAGAGCTTTTGCGTATCTGACAGATATCTTACTATCGTTCATAATTCTTTTTCAAATCAATTAATTTTCACATCATCCAGCAGGCGTGAGATCAGCGCGTCCTGTTCTTTGCTTTGCGAGAGTTTTTCCCTGAGGATTTTCTCGGCAATCTCAACGGACAATATAGCAACCTGGGCTTTTATCTCGGCGATGGCTGCAGTTTTTTCGTTTCTTATATTCAGGCGAGCCATCTCGATGAGTTTGCTGGCTTCCTGTTGTGCTTTATCTTTGGCTTCGGCTATGATTCTGTCTTTTACTTCGCGGGCTTCCTTCATAAGGGCCTCACGCTCCTGTTTGGCTTTTTGAAGGATTTCCTCGTTTTTCGACTGGAGCTTTTTCATGTCATCTTTAGCTTTCTCGGCCGAATCGAGCGCGGATTTGATGCTGGCTTCCCGGTTTTTAACCGCATTGAGAATGGGTTTCCAGGCAAAAACCCTGAGGATTATCAGCAGCAGGAAAAAGATGAAGGTTGTCCAGAATATTAATCCTATACCCGGGGTTACTAGATCCATGGTGTTTTTTTTTTAAAAGTTCTGCAATAAAATAAGCCAGCAACCAACCGTTGCGGGCTTATTTGTTTTGATTTAAGCGATAAGTGCTACAACCACTGCGAAAAGCGCAACGCCCTCAATAAGAGCGGCAGCGATAATCATAGAGGTTTGAATCAGGGAAACGGCTTCCGGCTGACGTGCAATGGCATCCATTGCCTGACCACCAATCCTGCCAATTCCAATTCCGGCTCCGATTACGGCTAACCCGGCACCAACTGCTGCTAATGTTCCAGTCATAAGATTTAAAATTTAAATTAAACAAAAATTAAGCGTGATGATGTTCCTTGGCTGCAAGCCCTATAAACAAAGCCGAAAGCAATGTAAAGACATAAGCCTGCAGGAAAGCAACAAGTATTTCGAGTACGTCTATAAACAGAACCATGGGGATTGAGACCGATGAAACCCATAAGGCCTTAAAGATGAAGATAAGGCTCACGAGGCTCAGAACCACAATATGTCCCGCGGTTATATTGGCAAAAAGACGAATCATAAGAGCGAATGGCTTGGAAAACAGTCCGATAAGTTCAACGGGAATCATAATGGGTGCCAGCCAGACAGGAACCCCGGGTGTGGCGAAAACATGTTTCCAATGGTCTTTGGTACCGCTTACCTGGGTAATAACGAATGTAATCAGGGCAAGCACCATGGTAACGGCAATGTTTCCCGTTACGTTTGCGCCAAAGGGGAAGAAGGGAATCAATCCCATAATATTATTCACGAGAATGAAGAAAAAGGCTGTAAGCAGATACGGCATAAACCTTTCGTACTTGTGATGCCCAATGTTCGGAATGGCTATTTCGTCGCGGATAAACACAATCATAGGTTCCAGGAAGCCATTAAAGCCTTTTGGGACAATGTTTTTTGTTTTTGTGTAGGAGCTTCCCATGCGCAGAAAGAGAAACAGGATAACCACAGCGGCCAGCATCATGCCTGCAACTGTTTTGGTAATCGAGAAATCAAGAGGGCTGCCGATGGTTTCCCCGGCCTCGTTCATTTCTATGATCTTCCCGGTTTCCTCCGAGTAGGCGAATCCCAGGTAACTGTGCCCGTGGGCCAATTTCCCCGACATGAAAAAGTTCAGGCCCGAGTTTTGGCTGTAAAGAATTACCGGCAGATATACCGCGACGTGCTCGCCATTCTTTTTGGTCAGAATGTGCCAGTCGTGCGAATCTTTTATATGGTCAATAATAAATTCACCGGGAATAAATTCCTCGTGAGCTGTTTTTTCCGCAGCAACGGGGTGATCCGATGCCGATGCCGGAAGCCACAGGATTGTACTGGCAAGGAGTACAAAAAAAATACGTTTGGATACTACCTGTAAACAATTCATCTACTTTTCTAAATTTTTTGCTTTCAAGAGCTTAGCAAATGAAAACAAGAGGTAAGAAGTAAAGGCTAAATATATAACAAAAAAAGTTAAGACAAATTCCAAAGAACGGTTTTTTGAAAAAAAGTAGATGATTACAATCAGAAAGAGGTAAAGGATGAATTTCAGGCTGATTGCAGCAAGGGTATGGTTGAGCCAGGCCTTTCCCCCGATATCGTATCCCCTCCTGAATACAAGCATTACAACGATGCTGATAACAAAAGATCCGGTTAGGATAACAGCGGTTTGTTCAAAGGGTATTCCGAAGCGGAAAAAGTGGGCAAGGAGGTAAAAAGAGGTGCTTAGAATAAAAAAAATCAGAAACAGCCGGAAAAGGGGAGTAATGACTTTCATTTTTTCTTGGTGATTTTAAGGAAATCTTTTAACACAACGTACATGGCAATAAATACGCCTATCAAAGATAGCACAATAATAAAAACCGTGCGTCCCGGAAAAAATTTTTCGTCAATTTTTTTCCCTGCCCACACAAACGCAAGGATTATTGCGATCATCTGGAAGGCCAATCCGGAATAACGGCTGTAGCTTTGTAAACCGGAGTGCTTGTTTTTATTTGGATTCGGCGGGTTTGGCAACATTCAGGGTAGAATTGCTTCCTGACATATCACACTTGCCTGTGAATACGGCTCCCGGTTCAATAGCCAGCTTGCTGGTAATGATATCGCCCAGGATTTTTGATTTGGCCCTAAGAGAGAGCAGTTCGGATACTATTACTTTTCCGTCAACGGAGCCTTCAACTTCAAAGTTTTTGCAGTTGACTTCGCCACTTACTTTTCCGGTATCCCCAATGATAACCTTTCCTTTTGTAGTAAGATTCCCCTTAAGGTTGCCGTCGATTCGGATGTCCCCGTTAGAAACAATGTTGCCTTCGATTAATGTACCTGTTCCTATCAGGTTTATGGTGTGGTTTTCCATTTCGTTGCTTTTTGCCATGGGGTTAATATTTTTTAGTATGGATAACGGACAAATTTAAAAAAAATTTAACGATAAGGTAAAAAAACAGTGCGTCGCTTGCCTAAACCTTTAAAGGATTAAAGAAAACCATCCCCTTAGATGCAATAACGCGGATTAGGAACCATCATAAGCCCATTTGAGATAAATTGAACCCCAGGTGAATCCTCCCCCGAAAGCCGACAAAATAATATTATCGCCTTTCTTAAGTTTAGGTTCCCATTCCCAAAGGCAAAGAGGTATGGTGGCAGCCGTGGTGTTCCCATAACGCTCTATGTTGATCATGACTTTTTCTTTTTCAAGTCCCATACGCCTGGCCACAGCTTCAATAATTCTGTTATTTGCCTGATGAGGCACAAACCAAGCGATGTCTTCGGATGTCATGTTGTTCTTTTCCATGATTTCCACAGAAACGTCGGCCATCTTTTGCACAGCCACTTTAAAAACCGCCTGTCCTTCCTGATACACAAAATGCTCTTTGTTATCGATGGTCTCGTGGGAGGAAGGGCGCAGAGATCCGCCTGCTTTCATATAAAGATGCTTGGCTCCCGATCCGTCAACTCCGAAAATATGATCCATTACGCCGAATTCTTCTGTGGTTGGCTCCAATAGAACCGCCGAAGCCCCGTCGCCGAAAAGCGGACAAGTGGTGCGATCGGAATAATCGGTTATGGCCGACATCATATCGGCACCCACCAGAATTACTTTTTTGTATCGGCCCGACTCGATAAAATTGCTGGCCGATTCGAGCCCGAAAACAAAGCCTGAACACGCGGCCGACAAGTCAAATCCCCACGAATTCACCAATCCCGCTTTATGAGCGATAAGATTTGCGGTGGAAGGGAAATGCATATCTGCGGTAATGGTTGCGCAAATTATCAGGTCAACATCTTTTGGGTCGGTATTCGTCTTTTTCAGCAGGCCTTTAACAGCACGGGCACCCAAATCAGATGTTGCTTTTCCTTCTTCACGAAGAATTCTTCTCTCACGGATCCCGATTCTCTGCATTATCCACTCATCGGAAGTATCCACCATGGTGCTCAACTCTTCATTGTTCAGAATGTAATCAGGAACATAGCCTTGAACCCCGGTAATCGCTGCGCGTATTTTTGTCATTATTCTAAAGCCGCTTTAATATTATTTATCAAATTTGATTTACAAACGGTCCAGCTATTGAGAATCATATTTTTAATGGCTACACTGTTAGAAATGCCATGACCTACAATAACCGGCTTGTTTATACCCAGAACAGGGGTTCCACCAAAGTTTTCGAAGTTGAACTCCTCGAAATAATCATCCTTAATCCCTCTGTCTTTGACCAGATGATAGAAGCCTTCTGCCTGCTTGAGAATTATGTTTCCTACAAATCCGTCACAAACCAGCACCTCTGTTTTTAAATTGTTGAAAAACTCGTTTCCCTCAATGTTTCCAACAAAGTTGAAATCCTTGCTTTCCTTCATGAGTTGAAAGGCCGATTTTGTAATCAGGTTGCCTTTCTCATCCTCGCTCCCAAGGTTTACCAATCCTACCCTGGGTTGTGCGATATTAAACAGAACCCTGGAATAGATCGATCCCAGAATTCCGTATTGATAAAGCACGTCAGGTCTGGAATCGGGATTTATCCCAACATCAAGAAGGACATTTGGCGTACCTGTTAAATTTGGCATAATTGCTGTAATAGCAGGACGGATAATGCCCGGTATGGGAGTAATCACTTTGCTGGCTCCTATGAGCATTGCGCCAGTATTACCCGCACTGCAAAAAGCATCAATTTCTCCGGCCCTCAGCATTTTGAATCCCTTAACAATGCTTGATTCCGTTTTGGTGGTAAAAGCTTTATAGGGATGGTCGCTCATGAGTATTGACTCACTGGCATGCACAATTGAGACCGTATTAACATCAAATCCATTATCCTCAGAAATTTGGATAATGGATTCTCTGTCGCCTATCAATACTAATTCAACATCCTCGGGTATCTGATCGCGTGCAAGAAAACTACCCAAAACAGTTGTTTGTGGTGCGAAATCCCCACCCATTATATCAACACCAATTCGCATATGGAAAAATTTATACTTCCTTATGAAAAGGAAGTGCGTTAAACTTTTTCAGTTTCTTTATCAATAACCAGTTTGCCTTTGTAATAAAGATTTCCATCTACAAAATAGGCGCGGTGTCTTCTGTGAACAGTACCGGTGGTTGGGCAGGTTGACAAGGTCGGCGTGGACGCTTTATCATGGGTTCTTCTCTTATCTCTTCTGGTTTTGGATATTTTCCTTTTAGGATGTGCCATTTTATTGATTATTTAATTTAAATTCTTCAGTTTATCCCACCTGGGATCAATAGTATCAATGTTCAAATTACTTTTTTCAACTTTCAATTCGTTCAACTTTTTCAACATCAACGGATCACAGCCCGTAGTGTTTTCGTCAGCCTCCGGATGTACCTTTTTGTAAGGGATGCTTAAGGCAGCAAATTCATAGATGTACTGCGCAATGTTTATCCGGGACTCCTCCCTTGGAATTACAATTACATTGTCATCCAATTCCTCGAATCTGTCGCCAAACCTCAAAAACATTTTCTCGGTTAGCTCAAGTTCGTAATCAAACAGTTCCAGACAACGATCACAAATAAGTCTCAGGATTCCGCTTATGTGAAAATCAAGTTCAATGAACTGCGGACCTTTTTTCAAGGTGAGGTCCAAAACTATATCCCCCCCAGGCAGATCAGGATTTTCGAAATGCTCAAAAAACCCAGTCCCTATCTCATATTCATAGTTGTGAATTCCTTCCTTCAAACCATGAATAGGAATCTCATATTCATCCAATACCTTCACCAGGGTCAAAAATTTATCGTGCAAAAGTATAAATTAATCTTTTAATAAAAAAAGAATTTTGAATGTTAAGCTTTCAGAGCAGTGAAAATAGCAAGGTCGAAGCCCTTGAAACCCCTAAAAAATCTGCATTTCGATGGTTTCCATAAGCGCATCGATGAAATAATCGTTCTTCGGGATGAACTTTACTGCCCCGTTGGAAATAAACTCATCTGCAATAAGCTGATCCTCAAGACTGGTAAGGATTATTACCGGAAGCTGGTCGTTATAGCTCTTTATCTCCCTTAAAATTTCCATACCGGTTTTGTTGGTGTCTCCGGCCGATTTGAAAATATAGTCCAATACAATAAGGTCAGGCTTGAGTCCGAGTTGTGCAATGCACTCCTCTCCCGAGAAAAATGTTTTTACTTCATAATCCTGCCTGTTCTTTAAGGTGTACTCCAACAGGTTGAGGATCATTTTGTCATCATCCACAAAAAAAACTAATTTTCCCATCTTCCGATTCTTTAAACGTAATAACCTGCAATTTAACTATTTTCGTCTACTTTGATCAATTGTTTTAAAAAGTCAATAAATATCACGAAAATTACTTTCTATATAATTGTACCGTAAATAAATAGAGCAGTTTATCAATTTAGATAAAAATTCTTTGTCTCCGCAAAGATGTGTAAAATAAATCTAAAGTCTTATTTTAGTCTTAAAAAATTGGCTGCATCAGCTATAAAACATCAACTTTTTTTTCAATCGATAGCTTTTTGCTGTAACTTCATTGCATTGCAAGCCGTCATAGTACTAAGTTTTTGCTTTTTCTGCCCGCTTCCTATAGGGTGGGGTAAACGGGCCGAAAAATCAACAACAGTTTGATTTGTCAACATTGCAATCTGTCAAAGTAGAATTAATTTGCATGAAAAGAATCCCAAAAATCTAAAAAAATGCTGGTAACAAAAAATTTGTACAAACTGTTTCAGACTTCTGAAGTTGAAACAACGGCCTTGCGGAACATCGACCTGAATATCAAATCTGGCGAGTTTGTTGCTATTATGGGTCCTTCGGGCTGCGGAAAATCGACGCTTCTAAACCTTTTTGGTTTGCTTGATGAACCTTCCTCGGGGAACATCATTTTTAACGGAACCGAGGTTTCAAAATTCAAGGAGAAGCAAAGAACCCTGCTTCGGAAGGGCAATATCGGTTTTATTTTTCAGAGCTTCAACCTGATCGAGGAACTTACAGTTTCCCAGAACGTTGAACTCCCCCTTTATTATTTGGGCTTTCCCGCAAAACAAAGAAAAATTAAGTCGGAGGAAATACTTGAGAAAATGAACCTCCTGCACCGAAAATCACATTACCCGCAACAACTTTCTGGTGGACAGCAACAACGCGTTGCCATTGCCAGAGCGGTTGTGTGTAACCCTAAACTCGTCCTGGCCGACGAACCGACCGGAAACCTGGATTCGGAAAATGGTGAACAGGTAATGAGACTCCTGAAAGACTTGAACAAGGAAGGGACTACAATAATAATGGTAACGCACTCCGCCGAGGATGCTGAAAAAGCAGATCGGGTAATTCATTTGTTCGACGGGCAAGTGGTAACCGAAGACATTCGTAAAGCAATTTAATATCATAACCATGTCACTTATAAAACACTACCTTACTACTTTAGTTAAGGCTTTTAAAAGGGATTTGTTTTATTCCCTCATCAATCTGTTCGGACTGGCAATCGGCCTGGCCTCTGCATTTCTCATTTTCCTGTATATTCAGGATGAACTGAATTACGACAGGCATTTCGAATCTTGCGACCGGATATATCGTCTTGAAGCAAATTTCAACATTAAAGGAAAGGAGGACAAGTTTGCCGTTACCCAGTTTCCCATGGCTCCAACCTTAATGGATGAATATCCCGAAATTGAGACGTACACGAGGCTGTTCCCTGCCGATGCTTTGTTTTTTGAGAAAAACCAGGAGTTTTTTCAGGAAGATTCTGTCTATTATGCGGATAGCACCGTTTTCGAGGTTTTTTCCCACTCTTTTATCCGGGGAGATGCACGGAAAGCACTCGTTGAGCCCAATTCAATCGTGATTTCCGCATCAATGGCAAATAAGTATTTTGGCAAATCCGATGTAATTGGTGAGACCCTTAAAACCAACGATAACATCCTCTATACGATTCAGGGCGTATTCCAGGACATTCCGTGGAATACCCATCTGCGCTATAACGGTTTGATTTCAAGTGCCACGGTGGCAATGCGCATCGGAGCAGACCGTTTTAACGACAGGAGCGCAGGATCTTTTTGGAATATCAGTGTTTACAGTTTTGTGAAATTGAAACCCAACACTTCGTTTAATAGTATTTTTGATAAATTCCCCGCCTTCTACGACAAGTACATGAGGGAACTGGGTGATCAGATCAGCGGGGGGTTCACGCTGATGGCAACAGATATTTCCGCCATTCATTACAGCTCCTCCAACCTGCAGTACGATCAGCCTAAAGGAAACAAATCCTACCTGTATATTCTTGGGTTTGTGGGGCTTTTTATTGTGGTTATTGCAAGTATCAATTACATGAACCTCGCCACTGCCCGTTCAGCCCGTAGAGCAAGGGAAGTGGGAATGCGAAAGGTGTCGGGAGCGCACAAAGGTCTGCTGATACGCCAATTCCTGAGCGAATCCGTGCTCCTTTCAGCCGCGGCTATGGTAATTGCTGCAGGTATTATTGTCTTGGTGCTTCCTTTATTCAATGAGTTCTCATCGAAGCATTTTGCCATATTGAATCTGCTATCTCCCTCGATATTGCTCATCCTGTTGGGAATAACCGTCTTTGTGGGTTTGCTTTCGGGCCTTTATCCCGCATTCTACTTGTCGTCGTTCGACCCCGTGAAAATTCTAAAGGGTGTTGCTGTTAGCGATAAGGCTGGAGCTGCATTCAGACGATTCCTAGTGGTACTGCAGTTCTCTATCTCAGTATTTATGATTATCGGAAGTCTGGTGGTCAGCAGTCAGCTGAATTTCATGAAAAGCAAGGACCTCGGCTTCGATAAGGAGAATGTGATCGTAATAAGCCTTCGTGACTCCACCCTGCGCACCAATCTGGAAGCATTCAAGGAGGAGCTGAAGAAAAGCCCTCTTATTCTGGCAGCCGGAGCCTCAACCTCAAACCCGGGACAGGATTTCGGCAAAAATGTCATGAGGATTGAAGGCGCGGATGGAACGATGGAAGAGGAGGCCCTTAACAATTTCTTCGTTGACTATGATTATATCGAAACAATGGGCTTCCGGATCGATACCGGCAGAATTTATTCCCGGTCCATGGGAACCGACATCGATAAAGCCTTTATTATTAATCAAAAAGCCGCTGGCGAATTCAACTGGCACGACAAAGCATTAGGCAAACGTTTCCAGAACCGTCTGAACCTCGACGGTACGGCAGCCATGGATGGCGAAATCATTGGGGTTTTGGAGGATTTTAACTACGGATCACTCCATAATCCAATTGAACCCATGGTTTTGATGCTTACCGACCGCAACGATTTCTTCCGCAACCTCAGCGTGCGGATCAAACCCGGGTCGGCCAACGAAGCCATCGAGTGGATACGGAAAACCCGCGAGAGGTTTGATCCCTATTTCCCCTTTGAGTATAAATTTCTCGACCAGTCTATCGATGAATATTACAAGGAGGAATTTGCGATCAGTAAGATTTTCAAAGTCTTCACACTCCTTACATTATTCGTTGCCGCACTCGGATTGCTTGGATTATCGGCTTTTATAACCCAGCAAAAGACCCGTGAAATCGGATTAAGGAAGGTGTTGGGGTCATCCTCAACTCAAGTTGTAATGATGTTTTTGAAAGATTTTGGACTCTGGGTAATCGTTGCAAACCTTATTGCTTTTCCGTTTGCATGGTACTTTATGGACAAATGGCTGCAGAACTTCTTCTATAAAATAAGCATCGGCACCGGTTTTTTCATTATTGCCCTGTTGGTGTCGCTGGTTGCTGCCCTCTTAACCGTTTCGTGGCAAAGCTTCAAGGCCTCGAGACTAAACCCCTCCGAATCATTGAAATACGAGTAGAATCCGCTTTCTCGTATGCTGGCAACCGGCGCTGAAATGGTTTTTCAGGCCGGTTGTTTTTTTGTTTTAATACGATTTGAAAATATGTTTCACCTCTCTGCAATAAGGTTAATTTTTTTGTATGTACTTTTGCGGAAATATTTTTTACCATGGGAAGCATACAGGGGAAATACTTTTTGAGGGGGAATGATCTTCGGGAGGATTATGAATTTGATAATTCTTTTCTCACGAAGGGGAACAACTTCTACGAAGTCGTTAGAATTCAGGAGAGTGTTGTGCTCTTTCTGGAAGACCATATGAACAGGTTGGAAGGCTCTGCAAGAAATTCAAACCTCCGGCCTTTTGTGAATGCTGCGGAAATGAAAAAATTGCTTTTCCGACTTATCCGGGCAAACAAACTGACCGAAGGAAACCTGAAATTTGTTTTTCACTTTGGTTCGGGAGAGTGGGAGAAAACCTTTATGGCTTACCCGGTACCTTATTATTATCCTGAAGAATCGGTATATGCCGCAGGGGTAAGTACTGAGATCTTTAAATTCGAGCGTCCCAATCCCTCGGTAAAAAACTGGTTTTCGAACTACAAGGCAGAGATCGCAGTGATTAAGGCTGACAAGCAGCTTTATGAGTTGATTCTCGAGAGTGAGAACGGAACCATAACCGAAGGCAGCCAATCGAACCTTTTTGTTGTTAAAAACAATGTCATCTATACCGCTCCGAAAGATACAGTCCTGGAAGGCATAACCCGAAAAAAAATCGTTGAAATATGCCATAAGGCAGGAATCCCTCTGGAGGAAAAAGTATATAAGCGCGAATTTCTTCTGAATGCCGACGCTGTTTTCCTTTCCGGAACCTCGGCCAAGATTCTGCCGGTATCAAAAATCGGGGATGCGAATATCAACCCCTCCAATCCCCTGGTGAAAAAAGTAAGCGAGCTATATGATGAGGTAATAAACGAATATATCAGCTTGCATAAAAATGAGTTTTGATGTTGTAATCATCGGAGGGGGAATAGTGGGATTAGCCACTGCCTTGAAATCCAAGGAGCTAAACCCCTCTCTGAAAATCTGTCTGCTTGAGAAAGAAGACGGCCTTGCCAGGCATCAGACCGGCAACAACAGCGGGGTTATCCATTCGGGCATTTACTATAAGCCAGGTAGTTTGAAAGCCAGTAACTGTCTCAGGGGATATTCCCACCTTCTCGATTTTTGCAGAAACAACGAAATTCCTTACGAGATTACAGGAAAAGTGATCGTAGCCACGCGCCCCGGCGAGCTTAAAAGCCTTGACGATTTGTACCAAAGGGGATTATCAAACGGGCTTTGTGACATTAAAAAACTTAACCGCGACCAGCTTGCGGAATATGAGAAACATGTTGCCGGAATTGCCGGGCTGTATGTGCCCTCTACAGGAATCGTGGATTACAAGAATGTTTGCCGGAAAATCGCAGAGCTGTTTGTGGAGAAATACGGAGGAGTGATCTACACAAGCCATGAAGTGCGCGGCATTACGTATGATGGAAAGCTTGCCCATATTCGAACCACGGGCAATGAATTTTCGGCGAAACTGGTTGTAAACACCGCAGGATTGTTTTCCGACCGGGTGGCCCGGTTCACTTCAGAAAAGCAGGATTTGAAAATTATTCCTTTCAGGGGAGAATATTACAAGCTTAAGCCGGAGAAGGAATATCTGGTTAAAAACCTGATATACCCCGTGCCCGATCCCAATTTCCCGTTTTTGGGAGTGCATTTTACCCGGATGATCAATGGAGGTGTGGAGGCGGGACCCAATGCGGTTTTTGCTTTTAAAAGGGAGGGATACCGTAAGACCGATGTCTCGATCCCCGATTTGTGGGATTCGTTAAGCTGGCCAGGCTTCCAAAAGGTTATGCTCAAATATACCCGGATGGGGCTGGGCGAGTATTACAGATCGTTTAACAAGAGCGCATTTACCAGAGCCTTGCAGCGCCTGGTTCCCGAAATCAGCAGTGAGGATCTTATTCCCGGGGGAGCAGGAATCAGGGCGCAGGCATGCGACCGACAGGGAAAACTTATCGATGACTTTTTTATCGCTGAGAACAATAGAGCGATAAATGTGTTAAATGCCCCGTCACCGGCAGCCACTGCCTCGCTTTCAATTGGCGAAACCATTGCACGGAAAGTTGTTTCAAGGTTTAAATAGAAAAAACTTTTATTATGTCAAAAACACTAGCCACACTTGTCTTTTTAACCCTGCTCTTCCCGCGTTTCGATGCGAGTGCCCAATTCTCGAAGGAAAACAGCGGGGAGTTTATCTTTTCGTTTTCCGAGGTTCAACGTATGGGCATCGATATCCCCACGAAAATGAGGTTTACCCTGTTTTTTCACGCAGGCCAGAACATGCACTATGATTTTACCAACAACTTTGGGTTTTTCAGCGGGTATGGCATCAGGAATATCGGAATTGTTACCGAGGAGGGCAACAGCGTAATAAAGAGGCGTACCTATTCGCTCGGCGTTCCTTTGGCGCTCAAGCTGGGATCCTTTAACGACCATATTTATGTTTACGGGGGAGGGGAACTTGAGCTGTTTTTCCACTACAAGCAAAAGCTGTACATCAACGGAGACAAAACCGCCAAGCATAGCCAGTGGTTCAGTAATCGCACCGAACGCTTTGCGCCCTCGTTTTTCGCAGGAATCCAGTTTCCCAAAGGCATCAACCTGAAATTCAAGTATTACCCCCGGAACTTTTTAAATGTTGATTACAAAGGATATGATTTTAACACAGAAGTAGATTACTCGGATTTCAACCAAACCCAACTTTTTTATTTCTCGCTGAGTTTTAATTTTAAAAACCAGGATCTAAAGAAACTCTACAGTCCGGAATCCGGACCGGGCCGAATTGCCGGTCTTTAGGGCCTGGTTTGTTTGTAAGCGGGAAGAAGGGAGGGAATCCGAATGTGCGAAAGAGGGCTTTGATTAATTCTTATTCCCTATAGCTGTCATATTAAAGAGAATTTGCTATTTTTGCAACAAAATGGGCTATTAACTCAGTGGTTTAGAGTGCTACCTTGACAGGGTAGAAGTCACAGGTTCGAATCCAGTATAGCCCACAGTTAAACATAAGAAACGCCTTTATCTGTAATGGATGAGGGCGTTTTTGGTTTACGGGTACTGAAACAGTCTTAATAGAAACTTGTGTTTAAACAAATGATTCTCGGCCGCGCGGCCATTAAAAGCTAAAAGGCGAAGAAGCCTGAGATGTCTTTTTGCCTTGTACATTACATTAATGTTTGTCGGCACCAATACCGGAAAACACTATTGCCAAAGTTGAAAAACATATCTCATCCCACATAAATACAATTTCCATGTATCTCGGATGTATTCTGAAATTGGTAGTTATTATTGCCATTCTCACTAAAAATATTTCCATAGAGATATATAACTATCTCAAGCAATCTATTATATTTTTCATACGGTTCGAAGAAACTTCAAACTATCTAAAGAAAACTCCAAACTATCTGAAGATAATTCCTATCTGTCTGTAGGAAACTCCCACTAACGAGAAGAAATTTCCCAACTGTCTGTAGGAAACTCCCACCAACGAGAAGAAATCTCCCAACTGAGTGAAGAAAATTGTGATCAACGGGTAGGAAAATCTCATCGGCCGGTAGGAAATATAGATTTGATTGAAAACATATCCCTATTCGCAAGAAAAATGTTGCTATCCATGAACATACTATTCCCATGTACCCATACAAGCTTTGGCAGCTGGTTTATTTGTGGGTATTTGGTAAAAAAATGTTGGTTTAATGGGATTATTGCTGTATTTTAGTTCTCCTATCCCTTAATGCTATGATACGCTACAATTTTGACAAGATGTTTAAAGCCCGGGGAGTTGAACGCCCCTTCACTTTTTTGCGGCAGGCTGGTTTTTCGGTAAATTTTGCCACCAAGATTAAAAAAAACAAGGTTAAGCGACTCGATCTGGAAGAGGTAGAACGATTGTGCCTGGTTTTACGATGTACCCCAAATGATTTCCTCGATTGGACACCTGAATCCGATGAGCTGGCCGGGGATGACCATCCCCTGAATGCCATTCGCCGATCCGATAAAGTCATTGATATTACAAGGACCCTGAATTCGGTTCCTTTGGGACAATTGGCAGAAATAGAACAGATGATTAAAGACAGGATAAACAAAACCGTAGCGCCCAATAAATAGGGCTCCGCGTTTTCGAAGAACAACGGTTAACGGGCCGATGGATAATGGGCCGACGGAGCCGCAATGCATTGCGGCTACGAATACCAATACATTGTTTCACAAACGGGTCGGGAGAGGAAAGATATGAAATCGATCGAAAAAAATATTGTAGTTTTGTTAAGGAATAGGAATTGATATACCATTTTCATCAATGGCCGAAAAATTTCGAAATAAATATCGAATAGCTTCCACGCGCTTGCAGATATGGGATTATGCCAGCAAGGGGGCATATTTTGTTACAATTTGCACCCAGGGCAGACAACATTTTTTTGGGAATATCGCCAATGGCCGGATGCAATTATCCGAAATCGGAAAAATTTTAGAACAGGAATGGATCGAAACCCCCAAAATCCGACCGGATATGAATTTAACATTGGACGCATTTGTGGTTATGCCGAATCATTTTCATGGGATTATAATTATTGGGGATAATATTCATAATAGGGTTGGTTACCGCGCAGGCGCAATGAATAATTATGATACGGATAATGGGACGACGAATAATGGGACGACGAATTGCAGAGACGCAATGCATTGCGTCTCTATTGCGGCGACGACGAACAATACCGATCCCAATACAAATACGAATGACGATACGAATGACGATACGAATACCAATGCGTATACAGAATCCGAATCCGATTTCGAAACCTATTTCGAATTAAATTTCCAAAATCCCCCACCGCCCAACAAATTTGGCCCCCAATCCAAAAATCTGGCATCCATTATTCGCGGAATGAAATCATCGGTTACAACACAGGCGAAAATATCAGGGCACAATAATTTCGGATGGCAATCGCGGTATCACGATCACATCATTCGAAATACAGTCGAATTTTACAGAATCCGCAATTACATTATTAATAACCCGGCAAAATGGAAAAAATGATTTAATCGTCCCATTAACCGTGAAGTTAATAGCTGTCCCAACAAGATGCCCGACAGCGGAATCCGGAAATATTTTGTTTAAATTTGCAATGCAAAAATCGAAAACAAATTGTATTAATCTTAACTATTGTAATATGATTATTTCAACAACCGAAAAAATCCCAAACAAGGAAATTTCTGAAATACTAGGCATCGCAAGAGGCAGTACAGTTAGGGCAAGAAGTATCGGCAGGGATATTATGGCTGGGTTAAAAAACGTGGTGGGTGGCGAAATTGAGGAATATACACAGCTGCAAGCCCAATCCAGAGAACAGGCGCTACAACGAATGATTAAGGATGCAGAAAGACTCGGAGCCGACGGTATTGTAAACGTCAGGTTGTCAACTTCAATGATTATGCAGGGAGCCGCAGAGATTCTTGCTTACGGAACAGCAGTAAAATTTTTATAAAATGGACATTATTGGGGAATTGATGATGAGTATATACGGACTCTTTTTCGGGGTCTGTGCAATTCTGCTGGTGTTTTTAATTTTCAGACGGATTAAAAACAAAAAGCTGGAAGACTTTGAGAAAAGGGACAATTGAATAGGAAGGGAGCTTCTTGAAGAAATTTGTCCCGGAGATCGCGCAGATGAACGCAGCGGTTTTTAAATACATTTATGATGCTTCTGCGAAAATCAGTGTGTTTCGCAGAAAATAGAAAAGCAATGGGAAACCGAAAAAAAGTCATTGAGATACTCACCAGCATTGGAATCGAATTCCAGCTGTTCGAGCACCCACCTCTTCCAACCATAGAAATCGCTTCGGCCCATTGGAAAGATATCCCGGCCCGCCATTGCAAAAATCTGTTTTTCAGAAATCACAAAGGTAACCGTCATTATCTGGTTATCCTTGATTCGCTTCAGGCACTTGATATTCACGATCTGGAAAAGAGGCTGAGACAGGGAAAGATCAGTTTTGCCTCCGACCAGCGCCTTGAAAAGTACCTGGGCCTCAAGGCGGGTTCGGTCTCCCCCTTTGGTTTAATAAACGATACAGATAAATCTGTACATGTGTTTCTGGATGAAACGCTTAAAACATCCGATCGGATTAGTTTCCATCCCAACGAAAACACGGCTACACTGGTTATTTCATTCAGGGATTTTCTTAGGTTTCTTGAATGGACTGGAAATGGCTTTGAGTTTATTAAGTTGTACGATTAAGGTTTACCGGTTTGCTTTTCTTACCGATTTCACCTCATCGGCCGCGACCTCCTCAGCCTGATTGCCAAAACTGTTGCGCACGAAAGTCAGGACGTCGGCGATCTGCTCGTCGTTGAGGAAATTGTGCGGAACCATGACCTGATTGTATTTTTCGCCATTGACCTCTATTGGGCCCGACATCCCGTTCAGGAGAATCCGTATCAGATAAGTTTTTTCGCCCGTTACCGTTTTGTTTTCCGCTAAGGGAGGGTAGATGCCTTTGATTCCGCTTCCGGTCATTTGGTGACAGGCAAAACAGTGCGTTTTGTAGACCACGAGTCCCCGGTCCATTATTTTAGCTGAAACAGCTGTTTCCCCAGTCTTTAGGCTATCCGTCATCGCGTTCCCTTGGGTTCCCTTGTCGGCGTTTCCGCAGGATGTTATAAGAATGAAAGCAGCAAGCAGTGCCGGTATCAGCTCCGTAGTTTTGAATTTCATGGATATCGGGTTTTGGAAATCAGAACAAAGTTGTCCGGTTTCAGATTGCAAATATAACAATTCAAAAAAAAGCAGGGACCTGTTTAAGATCCCTGCATGAAACAAAAGGTTCAATTCTGGCAAACGTACACTTTCTAGTAGCTTCTTCTTACGGTGTAATGGGTGTGAAGAAGCTCATGCGATTTGTGGCCATTGGGTTCCCCAAGGAAATCCTTGTAAATAGCTGTTATTTCAGGGTTTTCATGGGATTTCCGGATTGGCATACCCATGTCTTCAGCATAGATAGCCTCGGTGCGTTTTTTCCGGATCTGCTCGTTGGTTGGAATGGGCTGTCCTCCACCGCCAAGGCAACCTCCCGGGCAAGCCATAACTTCAATAAAATGATAGACAGCTTTCCCATCCCGTACATTTTTCATAACCTGACGGGCGTTCGCAAGACCGTGCGCTACCACACATTTTACTTCCACACCGTTTAGGAACGCCCACTCGGGCTTGCAGTTCTCAATTAATATCGAGGCTTCCCTTACGCCATCCATACCTCTAACCGGTATAATGTTGAGTCCATTGAAGGGAACTTCACGACCCGTGACGATTTCATACACTGTCCGCAAGGCGGCTTCCATTACTCCACCGGTGGCGCCGAAAATTACTGCCGCACCGGTCGATTGTCCCATAATGGAATCGTATTTCATATCCTCGAGCATATCGAAATTTATACCAGCCTGTTTTATCATGCGGGCCAACTCGCGGGTGGTGAGAACGTAATCAACATCTTTGAAGCCACTGGAGCGCATTTCGGGGCGGTCGGCCTCATATTTCTTGGCCGTGCAAGGCATTATTGAAACGCTAACGACCTTTTTCGGGTCCAGGCCTTTTTTCTGGGCGTAGTATGTCTTGGCCAATGCGCCGAACATCTGTTGGGGCGATTTGCAGGTGGACACATTATCGAGAAACTCGGGAAACGCATGTTCGATAAACTTAATCCAGCCCGGGGAGCAGGAGGTTGTCATGGGGAGTTTCACCGTGGGGTCCTTATCCACCAGCGCACGTTTCAGGCGGCCCAGAAGTTCTGTGCCTTCCTCGATTATGGTAAGGTCGGCGGTAAAGTCGGTGTCCAAAACACTGTTGAATCCCAATCGCTTGAGGGCAGCCACCATCTTTCCGGTAACCCGTTGTCCCGGGTTGAGCCCTAAGGCTTCCCCGAGCCCGATTCGTACGGCGGGAGCCGTCTGAACCACAACGTGTGTATTTGGATCGAGGATTTCTTCCCAGACTTCCTCAATATAATTCCTTTCCACGAGAGCCCCGGTCGGACAACGGTTGATACACTGTCCGCAGTTGGTGCAAATTACCTCGTGCATGGGCTTGTCGAAGAAACTGCTGATTTTCATTTCCTTGCCTTTATTGGCAACGGTGAGGGCATTGACCCCCTGCAGCTCAGCGCAGGTTCTCACGCAGCGCTGGCAGCGAATGCATTTGCTGTCGTCCTTGGTGATGGAAGGGGAGGTCTTGTCTATTTTGTGGGCATGAATGGGCACCAGGTCGATATACACATGATCCCCGACACTGTATTCATTTGCGAGGCTCTGCAGCTCGCAAAAGCCGTTCTTGTAGCATTTGGTGCAGTCGGCCTTGTGTTCCGAAAGAAGGAGTTCGATGATGTGCTTTCGTGCAGTTCTGACTTTAAGGCTGTTGGTGAGGATTTGCATGTTTTCTGTCACGGGAGTAGCGCAGGATGCCACGAGGGTTTTTGCGCTCAGCTGCTCCACAACGCACACCCGGCAGTTTCCTGCCACGCAGAGATCCGGGTGGTTGCAAAGCGTAGGTACTTTGAAATTGAGTTTGCGGGCAGCATCCAGGATGGTGGTACCTTCCTTAACCGATATATGCAGTCCGTTTATTGTGAGATTAACCATGATTTCTTAGGATTGAGTTAGTAAATGATTTCTTCTTTGAAATTTTCCACAATGGATTTGAAGGCGTTTCCAACCGACTGGCCCAGGCCGCATTTCGATGAGATTTTCATTGTGCCTGCAAGCTTAACCAGTTCATCCAGATAGCGGGAATTCCGTTCTCCCCGCTTAACCGCTTCAACACCCAAAAGGAGCTGCTGACAACCTACCCGACAGGGGGTGCATTGTCCGCACGATTCTTCGGTAAAGAAATCAAGATAGTTGTGCAGTACGTTATACATTGATCGGGAACTGTTGAAAAGCTTCATCGAGCCGCCGGTAGGAACTCCCTCGAAACCAATAATGGTGTCGCGGAATTTCTTCCTCGGAACACAAAACCCCGAGGCTCCCCCAACCTGTACCGCTTTGGTGTCGCCATCGCCAAATTCCTCAACAAAACGCTCCACGGTCATGCCAAGTTCCAGTTCGTAAATGCCGGCTTTGGGAGTATCGCCCGAAACCGAAAACACCTTGGATCCCCTGGAATCGGTGGTGCCGAGTTTGTGAAAATAGTCTGCCCCGTACTTGCAGATCATAACGGTGTATACCAGTGTCTCAACATTGTTGATAGAGGTGGGCATGCCGAACAAGCCGGAGGTGGTGGGATAGGGAGGCTTGTTGCGCGGTTCCCCGCGTTTTCCCTCGATGGATTCGAAGAGCGCACTTTCTTCCCCGCAAATGTAGGCCCCGCTGCCAAGGCGCAACTCAAGACGGAAATCGTGCTTCATCTCTTTCATCATCGCATGGAAAATCTCCATTTCCTCCTGGAGTTTCGGAACCAGAAACTTATACTCGCCGCGCAAATAGACATAGCCTATTTTTGCGCCGATGGCTTTGCTGGCAATCGCCATTCCCCCAAATACCTTGCGGGGAACCTCATCCAGTATCTGGCGGTCTTTGAAGGTTCCGGGCTCGCCCTCGTCGGCGTTGCAAACAATGTACTTAACTGCATTTTTTTCTGCGGCCGTGTATTTCCACTTCATTCCCGTCGGAAATCCTGCGCCACCGCGTCCCCTGAGTCCTGAATCGAGAACATCCTGAATGATTTCTTCCGGTTTCCGCTTTAAGGTTTTATCGAGTATCTCCCTGACATTTACACTTTCGAAGATCAGGTCAACCCTTTTTAATGCTGAACTTTTCATTTGATTATAGTTTATTTTATAATATTCTGGTTTCTTCTGTTTGACATCTGCCGAAAACGATTCCTACAATTTCATGTATTCCTGAAGGATTTCCGTTACCTTCTGCGGTGTCAATTCGGTGTAGGGAGTGTCGTTGATCAGCATGGCAGGGGCTTTGTGACACCAGCCGATACAATTGGTCTCCAGAAGGCTGAACTTTTTGTCCGAGGTGGTTTCCCCTACTTTTATCTTCAGGGTTTCCTCGATGGTGTGCAAGACATCGATCTTTCCTTTCATGGAGCAGGAAATCGTTTTGCAAATCCTGATTACATACTTTCCCCTGACATCGGTGTCCATAAAGGTGTAAAAGGAGGCGGTTCCATAAACATCGGCGGCAGAAATATCCAGTTCCTTCGCTACGAGAACCATAGCTTCGTCGGTCAGATAATTTTTTTCTTCCATAAGACCCTGCAGAATCGGGATCAGGCTGTCTCTTCTTCTGCCGTGCTTATCAGCCAGTTCTTTTACCAGGTTAACTTGTTCCAACATACTTTGTAATTTTAATTGGTTAATATTAAGTTCTGTTAAATGAGAGGTTTAGGCCTTTCATGTTATTTAAATAACAATTAGACACCTCAAATATATTATTTTATTGTGAATCGAATAACAATAGAACCCAAAATTTGGCAACAATTTTAAAATTAAGAATTGATCTAAATAAAACCAGAGGATCAAACACCTATAATTGAGGCGTATAGCTGAATTCGGTGAAGCATTCCAGGTTGGGAACCGGCTTCGATCAGGCTTGCAAAAAGACTTATTTCGGGGGATTCAAGGCATCAAAAGGCTTCGAAAAACGAAACCATTAGCTTCAGATAGTTGTCGAATTGGCTAAGCGGAAGGGTTTCGGCCCTGTCGAAAATATCATGATAAGCTGCAATTCCTCCCAGGGTATAAATATAGAAGCAGGGCACCTTTTTCATGTAGAAAATACAATGGTCGCTTATGCAGGCTTCCCCTCGGGGTTGCACGGAAGATAAAAGTTTATTGGCGGTATTCAATTGCTGCAGTTTCTCAAACTCCTCTTTAAAAACAGTGGCGTTAACAACTTTTATGCCCTCCTCCCCCGTTCCGGCCATGTCGAAATTCACGAGAAACCTGATTTTTCCGGTTTCAAAGCCCGGGTCCTTACTAATGCTTACAGCTCCCAGCAATCCCAATTCTTCAGCTGAGAGCGCCATGAATACGAGACTGTATTTCGGGGGATTTTCGGCGAAGTATTTCGCCAGGTTCAGCAGCATCGCTATTCCGCTGGCATTGTCGTTGGCCCCGGTGAAGCAGGTTTCCTTTCCCATGATCCCGAGATGATCGTAGTGGGCCGTCACAACCAGGAAACTGTCGGGAACTGTTTTCCCGGGGATTATGCCGATAATATTTTGTGTCTGGTGGTTTCTTTTTAGCCTGGCTGTTATATTCACCCCTACAGTTGAAATGCCATCAGATTTTATTTCCCCTGAATGCAAAGAAAAAACGGCTTTTTTCGCCTGCCCCCCCGCGATGCCCCAGGTAAGTTTTTTATCGGAAAGTATAAGGGTTAAAGCATTCTTAAGTTCCGGGTCGTACTTAATGGCTTCGATGCGCTTGTTGATTTTTTCGTTGTCGGAGGGGCTGAATGAAAGACTATCGTTCATATCGATCAGGATAGCCTTACCTGTCGAGGCTTTAAGTATTTCATTTAAGTGTTCAGGTTCATTCAATTCCTGCCGGCCAATACGGATCAGCTTAAAAGATCCTTTCAGGGAAGGCGAGGAGGGATCGATGAGGTAATCGATTCCCGGTCTGAGCTTCTTGCCATCGAGCGAAACCTCCATCTTCCCCGGAAAGGTATTGACATCCAGATTAAAAAATTGGAAGTAATCCGTATACATGGGCTGAATTCCGAGTTCCCGAAACTCGGCTTTGATGAAGTTGGCAGCCTTTAAATCGGCCTTTTTTACATATCCCCTGCCCATATAGTCCTCAGAGGCCAATGTGCTCACGATACTTCTGGCATAATCGAGGTTCTGGGAATACAAGTCAGAAACTTGTAAAAACAGAATCACGATCACTAGTTTGAAGACAGTTTTATATCGCATAGTGCAATAATAAGAAAGAATCCTCTTTATTTGCAATCATACCCGGAACCAATTTTGTGGGAAACTCAATGATAGCAAAAGTTTAAATTAGTTATCTCCGGTACACACCAATTTAGAAAAAGCTATTATCTGGCCGCCTTGTCGTGCCTGCAGAATATACAATCCTGAACGTAGAGAAATATTTTCAATCGGGATTTCGGTTTTCGAAATCGAATTGGGCTGATGCTGGTGCGAGAAGACCTGTTGTCCCTGTAAATTATAAATTGAAATATCGATCAATTCAAGGCTTTTCGGAGTAAGGGAAAGGTTGATCCGTGTGTTGAAAGGATTGGGGAAAACGCTGAAATCCTCATCTCTCAGTGCGATGGTGTTATTATCGCTCAGGGGGATCAGCCATTTCGAGTCCATCCACTCGAGCCTGGCAATAAGCCATGATTTCAGGTAATCGAGCTCGTTATCGTGGGTGTAACCTATGTAGGCATTCGGCCAGACATATTCGTTCAGAATGGGCCAGCGATCGAAATTGCGATCAACGGCATCGCCAAGATAAGCCGTGTTTTCGTCAAGGTATGCCATGATCGAGTCGGTATGAAGGGGTCCGTTTCTCAGGTGGCTGTATCTCCATTTTACCAGAGCTGCATAATTGGGGTCTTCCATGAGTCTTCTCCACCAATGCATCGGCGAGCCTTCGTTGGTGCCGTAGTTTACATAAAGCCACTGGTCCGTTGCGAGCCTGCTGGCAGCATAATCGACGTTCCCGTAGCACAGATCGAAGTCCCACAGCGGACCGGCGATGAGTTTGCCCCCGTCGGAATCTTTGTCTTTATGAAAAAAGGTGCTGTACCTGTAGCCGTCAACATCGTTCGCGAGTTCCTCGATGATTTCGTATTCAACAAACGAAAGCTCGTCCAAATAGGCCCTGAAGCCGAGAACCGGGTCCTTGAAGTTTGTCCCGTTAAGGGCAGTCTCGAGTTTGGTAAGGAAATCTTTGATGTACACTTTCTGGGCCGGCATAATATCCTCAGCCTTAGGATATACATAAGTGAAATCGTATCTTCGGGCATTAAAATAACTTGCTGTGGGGTAGGTCCTGAAGTAGTCTGTTGATGTTAATCCGTCGAGTTTGTCGACCTTAACAATATACCCACCCGTGAGAGAGTCGGCGGCTAATTCGGTCGGGAGGAGTTTGTCGATATTTACACGCTTTTTATCCCGCTTTATTTTCTCCACGAGGAGATAAATCCCCTTATAATCGCCATCGACGTAGAGTTCGCACCACCGGGTGCCCGGTTGCCAACGGCCCATTGTGTTGCCGAGGTAAAAACTCATCGGGTTACGCATAAGGCTTTTGTCGGAATAAGGTGCGCTCAGAATCCAATCGCTTTCTTTGGGCATCCCCAGCAAGCTCACTGTCGAGTCTTCCTTAAGCGCGTTGCGTGTTTCAAAGCCATAGCCCTTTTTGGGGAAGCCCTGCGAACTTTGTCCCCGAAGCTCAATACCAATGAGCCCTTCAAAGTCGGTGCCCGGATCGTTGATATTATTGGGTTTTCCTTCTCCGTTATCAATAACTTTTATCCATGCGTCAATTTTCGGCTCATCCTGTATATAGCCACCCCAGGTGTCGATCACAACAAGAGGGATATGCGATATCACAGAAGGAGGTGCTTTGAACCAGGAGGGAGGGGACCGGAAATTGCTTGAAGCCGTTGCAAATCCCCCGAAAAAAAATGTTGTTGAAGAAAAATCCGAGGAGGAGGCCTGATGGTTGTGAAACTGCACGGCGAAGGTGTTCAGCCCGTCTTTCAAGGAGGATGCAAGTTTGGCATTATCAACAACAAATCGGGGTGCCACTGCCCCGGTGGCGGAAGCCGGCTCCAAGGCGTTTATGGCTTCATCGCTGAATGCGGGTCGAACGCCAACAGTACCGATATTTGCACGGGCAATTTCGGTTCCGTTCAGGTAGGCCACGAATGCATCGTCGTAATCGACATAAAGCACGGCAGCGACAAGATCGGAAGCATCGGCGAGGGTGAAACTCTTTCTGACAAACACCGAAATGGTACCCTCGGGCACGAGAGTGTTATCGTCCCCATCGCCATAGCCGAAACCTCCGGGGCCCGAAAGCCAGGAGGCATCATCAAAATCAGGACTTGTCCAATTGGCAGGCAACTCGCTGGAAGGGATATGATATTTCCAGGTATCCGCTGCGTCAATATAGTTTTCCCAATGGTTTACCGTTTGGGCAAAGGCTTGCTGACCAAGCAGAAAGGAGGAGAGGATAATTGCTAACGTATACTTCACGATATTTTAAGTTTGTTCAAAGATAGAAATAGACACAGAAAACAGAAACAAAAACAACTCTTATACTTGGTTTTTCGAACTAAGTTGCCTTTATCGGGTAAAGCTTAGTCTTTTCTGGATAGAATGATTTTCACCCTTGTTTTTTGCGAAGGCTGGGCAGAATGCGTCCAGTCGGGTCCGGCGGAAAGGAGGCGGATTGCCTCATCGGAGAATTCACGTGCTGGACTTTCAACTACTGTTATGTGGATTGGCTTTCCATTATCATCCACGAGAAAATCCAGGCTTACAATGGCTTCGGAAATGCCGGTATTTGTTTCGGGAAACAGCTGGTTATTGGAAATGTATTTTTCAAATTTTCTGTAACCGTCAACAGGCGAGGCATATCCGGTTAGATTCTCCTTAGAAATATCCTTTCGTTCCGATTTGCGCTTGCTGCCGTAACCGGTCACAACAATCTCGTCCAGGCTCGTCTGTGCAGGGTTCAGAACAACATTCAGGTCAGGTCCGGCCTGGGCCAGTAGTTCCTGCTCCTCCATACCGATGAAAGCAAACCTCAGGGTTGCCGAACTGTCTCCCTCCTCGCCGGCCGGAAGCACAAACACACCCTCCATGTCTGAAACCGTTCCTCTTTGCGAGCCTTTGATATAAACGCTTACCCCGGGCAGTGGCTGGTAATCTTCGGCCGAGACCACCCTACCCCGAAATGCATTGGGCTCGGTTTGCAAGGATGTTCGGGCAAGTTCATTTCCGGGGGAGGTGCTCAAGGCCGGTTTTGAACTTATTGCTTTCTGCATTTCACTCAAGCTGGATTTGTCCGGTTGAGGGCTTTCGAGGGGGAGTGATGTTTCATTGCTTATGGCTGGGGTTTCTGAAACAGCCGGCAACACAGCTACATCCGAGGTTTTGTTTTCAGTTTTTTCCGGGGGAGTTGATATCGCAACCGGAAGTGATTTCTTCTTGTTTTTTTGCAGGGCTTCCGACTCTGGAGCCTGAAGTGTCTCTGGTTTCGGCGCAGAAACGACCTCTTCGTTTTTTACCGGATCGGAGGATTCGGAACTCAACACCTGAGGCTTCCGGTCCATGATTTCTCGGTTCAGCATGAAGTAGAATAAGCCCGAAACAGCAACGAGCAAGGCAAAACCCGCAGCAATACGGTAATACGGAATGCGGTTGGGGACCCGTAATTTATTGGAAAGCCTGGATTTCAGGTCCGGGATATCGCCTTTCAGTTCTTTTTCTGTGAGCGCGGCAAAACCCTCCTGAGCCTCCTCATCGAAGGCATCTTTCTGAAGGCTCCGCTCAAAGGCGTTTCTCTCCTTTTCTGTCATTTTGTTTGCAGAATACCTGAGAAACTCCCGTTCGGAATTGGCGTTATGGTCAGATTTTTTCGACATGGTTGTTTTCAAGACAGATTTTCAGGTTTCTTTTAGCGTTTTGCAACAGGCTTTTGACTTTGTTCTCATCCATACCCGGAAACTGTGCGATTTCGCGGTACGACTTGTTTTCATAATAGAACCAGTTGACACATTCTCTTTGCTCTTTTTTTAGTTTCTCGATACATTCTTTAAGGGCTCTGTTGGTTTGAAGCAAGTCGTCATCAAGAGGATGCAGAAACGCTTCGGATTCCATACTATTTTCAGGATCATTTTGCCAGAGCTTTATCTTTTTTTCGGCATTTTGCCGGGAACGCAACTGCATAAGGCAGAAATTCTTTGTAATGACATAGAGCCAGGCCTTGAAATTGCGAATTTCATATGCGGGCAGATCCTTAAGCAGTTTTTCGAAGATCTGCATTACCGCATCTTTCGATTCCTCCCGGTTTTTCAGATATTTCAGGCAAACGCCATACACCAGGTGCATGTAGCGGGAATACAATTCGCCCAGAGAATCGATATCGCCTTTGGACTGAAATTGCCGCAGCAAATCGTCATCAGACAAGGATTTCCTATTTCCGGGCAAAAAGCTGAACAAGGTTAGTTTTTTTCGCAAGGTACGTAAAAAAGAGCATTTTCAGGATTCCCGGAAAGGCAATGAACAAGGGTTCAGAAAAGATTTTTGAGCCATCGTGGAAAATTTCTGTCATTTTTTATGGAATCGGATTTTTGAAAGCATCCTGATAGAAAATCTCACTTTAAAAACCAAATGCCATGAAACAAATTATGTTGATTTTAGGATTCCTTCTTATATCCGCAGTTTTTATATCGGCCGATACGAGTCGTGAACTTACGGGAACCGTTACCGATTCGCAGGGCACTCCGATGGTCGGGGCGAGCATCACGGTAAAAAACACAAACCGTGGAACGGTAACTGATCTCTCGGGCAGATATCGTTTATCGATTCTCGAGGGAGACCGGGTTCTTGTCTATTCATTTATTGGTTACGATAATCAAGAGATAGTCATTAAAAGTCAGTCGGTTATTGATGTTGTTTTGATAGAATCGAACCAGACTCTTGATGAAATAGTTGTCATCGGGTATGGGCAGGAACAACAATCCAAAGCTGCAACTTCCAGTATGCGGATGGAAAAGAAGGATTTCATTCAGACTGGGCCTGCGCTTCCCATGGGATATGCAATGAACCAGCAAAATTGGAATACAGAAGGCTATTCGGCCATACATGAGAACGGATACAAAGATGTTCTTAATGCCCCTCTTTCAACTTTTTCGATTGATGTTGACAAAGCCTCCTATGCTAATGTGAGAAGGTTTATCAATATGGGTCAAATGCCTCCAATAGATGCGGTTAGAATTGAGGAGATGATTAATTACTTTAATTACGACTATCCCGAGTCGGGGAATGATCATCCCTTTTCCGTTACCACAGAATTGTCGGGTTGCCCGTGGAATTCAAGTCATCAATTATTGCATGTTGGGCTGAAAGCCAAAAGCATTGATAAAAGCGAGCTGCCTGCATCGAATCTGGTTTTTCTTATCGACGTATCGGGTTCAATGAGCGACCCCAATAAACTTCCCCTTTTGAAAAATGCCTTTCAGATGCTGGTAAAAGAGTTGCGCCCGAGCGACAGGGTGGCAATTGTGGTTTATGCCGGTGCGGGAGGACTTGTTTTGAAGTCAACACCGGGAAACCATAAGGAAACGATTTTAAATTCGTTGGAAAATCTTCAGGCCGGGGGATCCACTGCAGGGGGAGCCGGTTTAATGCTGGCATACAAAACCGCTTCTGAAAATTTCATCACCGGTGGAAACAACCGGATAATCCTTGCCACCGACGGCGATTTCAACATCGGCGCATCGAGCGATGCCGAGATGGAGCGACTTATCGAGAAAGAGAGGTCAAGGGGGATATTTATGACCGTACTGGGTTTTGGGATGGGTAATTATAAGGACGACAAAATGGAAATTATTGCCGATAAAGGGAATGGAAATTATGCCTACATCGATAATATTCAGGAAGCGCGTAAGGTGCTTGTCAGTGAATTTGGCGGAACACTCTTTACCGTTGCTAAAGATGTCAAGTTCCAGCTGGAGTTCAATCCACAAAGGGTAAAGTCGTATCGTTTAATAGGATATGAGAATCGAATTCTAAATGACGAGGACTTTAACGACGACAAGAAAGACGCTGGCGAGATGGGGGCAGGACATACGGTTACTGCCTTGTACGAAATTGTTCCTGCGGGAGCGGACGGGGTTGGCGGAGCTGTGGATCCCCTGAAATACCAGGCAAAGAAAGTTTCAAAATCACCCTCATTGGATGCGGAATTGCTTACCATTAAGCTCAGGTATAAAAAACCCGATGGTGTAACCAGTGTGCTGTATGAAAAAGCGGTTCTGGGAATTGTTACGGATATTTCCGGCAGCAGCGATAATTTCCGGTTCTCTGCAGCTGTGGCTGAATTCGGTATGGTTTTGCGAGATTCGGACTTTAAAGGAAAGGCCTCGATAGAGCATCTGCTTGAACTGGCTCAGGGCGCAAGGGGTATCGACGAGGAAGGATATAGGGCTGAGTTTATCAAACTTGTCAAAACATCCGCAGTGCTTATTGAAATGAGCGCAGGACTATGATTTTCACTGCCGAAGGTCAATAAATACTGCGAATATAGTTTTCCGGGACCGCCCAGCAGAATTATTTCCTGCTGGACTGTCCTGAAAATCCCTATGATTATAAGGTTTTCAGGCGATACGACACTTTCCCCGGTAAGCTTGAGTCTGGAAATTCAAGACAGTGTTTTCATGCCCCCGCAGGGGAAAGGCAGAATGGGTTTGGCGGCTAATTATAACAATTCCTCAAACAAGTTTTAATTCCCTATAGGTTTTTTAAAGAATAGTTGTAATTTCGAATCTTGTGCAACTCTATAGGTGCTAATTTAATATCGTAAATATGAGTACGGTAAACGGGGGAGAAAACAACAAACTCAACAGGCTTTTCTATATTCTTTCCGGAATTTTTTTAGCCAACGTCATTTTAGCCGAGTTAACAGGAGTGAAAATATTTTCCCTCACCCACTTTTTAGGAATTGAGAATTGGGCATTACCCTTTGGCGATGGGAAAAAGCTCGATATGAACATGAGTGTGGGGATTCTTATCTGGCCCTTTGTATTCATTCTATCGGATATCATAAACGAGTATTTTGGCCGAAAAGGGGTGCAGCGCATTTCGATTCTCGCGGCTATATTGGTTCTGTACTGCTCAGTTATTATAGTAATCAGCACAAAATTGCCTCCGGCCGGGTTTTGGCAACAGATCAACGGCAAAGATCCATCAGGTCAGCCACTGGATATCAACTATGCATATACTTTAATTTTCAGTCAGGGGATATCCATCATTGCCGGAAGCATAACCGCGTTTTTGGTGAGTCAGTTCGTTGATGTGTACACCTTTCACTGGATTCGCCGTTTAACCGGTCACAAGAAACTTTGGCTACGGGCTACGGGATCAACGGTTGTTTCGCAACTGATAGACAGTTATGTAATTCTTACCGTGGCCTTTTATATCATGGGGGAATGGAGCTTTTCGCAGGTGCTGCAGGTGGGTACGATACAATATTTATATAAGGTTAGTTTTGCAATTCTACTTACTCCCCTGATATACCTGTTCCATTACATTATTGACAATTTCCTTGGGGGGAAAAAGGCGGAGGAGGTAATTGAGAATACCAACGAGAATTGGTAATCAAGGCTGGTTTATCAATTATAAAAAGCATTTCTACACCCTGATAATTCCATTTAATGGAAATTTTTATAGATTAGAAAATTATCAGTTGTTATTTTGTAATTTTACTTAAATTTCATTTATTTCTACTTTGACAGATTAGAAAAATCAGCCTGTTTTTACCCTAAATCCCTAAAGGGAACAGGTTGATTTTTCTATTCTGTCAAATTAAAATTATGTAGTAAATATTTTTAAAAATTAAAAAGCATGAAAAAATCACAGTTGTTTATTTTGACATTTCTTGTACCAGCATTATTCCTGGTATCATGTAAAAAAGATGAGGATACTCCAAAACCAACCTCTGAATTCACATTTGTTGTTGACGGTAATCAGATTACCTTTACTTCCGATGTTACTAATGCAAATACCTATCTCTGGGATTTTGGTGATGATGTTACAAGCACAGAACCAAATCCGGTACATACTTATGCTGAAACAGGGACCTATACAGTTACATTAACAGTTATTGGGAACGGTGGCGAAGCTGCAATAAGTCATGATGTTGAAGCTCTTACATTATACAGGCAACCTTCAGCTGCAAGCAGAACTGAAATTGTTTTAATCCCTGAAGGTTTGGAAGCTAAGGCTGAAAGTGATATGGGAGCAATGCTTGCTGTTACCTATATGAGTTTGGCCAACGGTATTTCCCAATTCGGAACCTCATTCGCTTTGCCTGAAGATGCTCTTGTTGATGGAAAAAAGGGTGGTTCAACGGTCTATCATTGGTCGTATGGGGGTTACAGCTACTGGATGACCTATGAGGAGCAGGCCACCAAATACACTTGGACCTATGACTGGGAGTTTCCCAATCAGCCCAGGTTTACATATATTTCTGCTGAGGAAGCAAAAGACGGAAAGAGTGGAAACTGGAAGATTTTTGATTTCGAAACCACTTCGGATTATGTATGGACCTACAATTGGTCGATTGATGCCAGTGAAACCTTTGCTGCCACATTATTATGGAATGACAGCGGTGAAGTGGGATCTTTCAACGTGATATCGAGAAAGGACAATAGCGGAAGTTTCACCTACAAGATTGGTTCGGTTCTGCATGCAGAAGTAATCTGGAACGCTAACGGCTCGGGAACTTATTGGATTTATGGCGATGGCGGCGACGATTTGAGCGGTAGCTGGACTGCCAAATAGGGATTAAAACAAATACAACTTTCATAGAAGAAGCCCTGGATTTTTCCGGGGCTTTTTTTATGGTCGTCAAACCATTCGACAGATTTCTCTGATTAGGTTTTATAGGGAATCGTAAAGTAGAAAGTAGAACCTTTACCTTCTTCGCTTTCCATCCAGATTTTTCCACCCAACATTTCCGCATAGGCCTTAGAAATAGCCAAACCCAGGCCGGCTCCCTGCAGGGCCATCTTGTCCGATATGTCAGCCTGGACGAATCGATCAAATACTGCTTTTTGCCTGTTTTTCGGGATGCCTATGCCCGTATCTTTAACAAAAAACTCAAGCTCCGCATGTGGCCCTGACTTCCGGGGATTGCTATTCAATGGCGTTAAATAGTATCCAAATTCAATAGACCCCGAGCTGGTATATTTAATGGCGTTTTTTATCAGATTGGTAAGAATAGCATAGAGTTTTTCCCGGTCCGTGATAATTATGGATTCCCGGTTAGGCAATGAATTTATAAACGAAAATGAAATGTTTTTGCACTCAACCTCTGGTTTGAAAAAGGTATAAATGAACTCTACCTGTTCATTGATGTTGGATTCATCATTGCAAACCTCCATTTGCCCTGCTTCAATTTTGGAGATATGAACAATATCGTTAATTATATTGAGCATCCGCGTGCCGCTTTTCTGAATGATCCTGATGTATTCCTGTTGCTTGTCGCCCCGAAGGGTCGGCTCTTTTAGCAATTCGGTAAACCCTAAAATGCCGTTCATGGGGGTACGGATTTCATGGCTCATGTTGGCAAGGAAAGCCGATTTAAGCCTGTCGCTCTCTTCCGCACGCTCTTTGGCAACAATCAGTTCCTGTTCGGCCTGTTTTCGTTCCGTGATATCCTGCAGAAAGGAAACCAATTGTCCTTTATCGAAAGGAATGTACTTCACGCTTACCTCCACATCAAAAACACTGCCGTCCTTGCGGCGATGCTTTGATTCAAAACGATCCTGGCCATGAGTCAGCACTTTTTTAATGTGCATCAAGGCCTCATGGTCATCCTCAAAGGCATCCAAATCACTGATATGCATGGTAAGAAGCTCCGCTGCGCTATAACCGCTCATCCTGCAATAGGTATCGTTAACCTCAATCAATTTCCCCTGCATATCCAATAGCCAAAATCCATCCATTGCAGTATGGATAATTGCCTGATGTTTTTTTTCTCTTTCGTGAAGAGCTGCTTCGGCAAGTTTTCGCTCGGTGATATTTCTGGCGATGCCGTAATAATAAGTTTTGCCGTTAACAAGATATTTCTGGCCGCTTACCTCAACAGGAATCAGAGTGCCGTCGTACATCCTGTGGGTTGTCTCGAAAATTCTTTGTTCATAATAAGGGATTGACGTCCAGAATTCAAGGAATTCCTCCACCGAGAAATTTGGGTCTACGAAGCTGATCGGCTTACCAATCAAGTCTTTTTTTGAAAGTCCCAGCATTTTGGATCCGTGATGATTAACATCAAGAAAATGACCTTGTTCCGATAAGGAAAAAATGCTGTCGCTGGCTGTCTCCACCAGGTTTCTATACTTCTCTTCGCTATGTCTTATGTTGTCTTCTGCTTTTTTTTGTTCAGTTATGTTACTCGAAACGACTAATACCCCGGTAACCTTGCCATTGTTCCAAATAGGATTCAATACCACCTCAAAATATTTCTTCCCGTCTTTCACTACATATTCCTCAATTTCGGTAAGATTACTGCCTTGCAAAACGGTTTCATAACGCCTGATCCATTTTGTACGCTCCTCCCCCGCGATACAATCTGTTATTCTCAACCCATGTGTAAGTTCAACTCCATTGAATTTGGCAAATTCGTTTTTAAAAAGTTGATTAAGGGTGAGGATTTTTAAATCCTTGTCGACCGACCAAATCGAAGTCCTGGTGCTTTCCAGCATTGAAGCCAAATTGCCTTCGCTCTCGTTGAGTTTTTCCTCCGTCTTTTTAAGGCTGTTCTCGATTTCGGCCAGTGCAGCTTTTAAAGCGCGGTTTTCTGCTGTTACCTTCAGTAACTCACGGATGAGTTCTGGTTGGGTTCTATCCCGGAAATCCATAATTGTTTAGCTTAGTTGATATGCCATTCAAAAAGCTCTTTTTATGCATTTAGGGTGCAAAAAAGCAGTTGGAAAAGTTACTAAAAAAATGGCAATTCCAAATTTTTAGATTGCATCTTTTTACGTTTTTGGTTTAAGGAGGATGGATTCAGCATTATTGGCTTTCCTCCCGTTCGTTTGAAAGAATCCGGGTTTCACCTTCAGACATAGATGTCAGGCTTTCAACAATCAAAAAAGCAGCTTTGTAATGTTATAGTTTCAAAAAAGATGTGGGACATCTAGATTTGTCACCTGTTTCTCAGTTGAGTTTTCATTCGAAAAGGCGAATTTTTAAAAATTATATAATGAACCATAAATGTTTAGTAATCTGCGAGTCGATTTACAACAACAATACCTTGAAATTGGCAAAAGCCATGGCTCAAACCCTTGGATGTTACTGCGTAACTGTTGATGAGGCTCTGGCACTTAACCTGAATGAATACGAAACCATTGGATTGGGTTCGGGTATTTATTTTGGCAAACATCATCCAAAACTTTTCCAGGTTGCCCAACGTCACAGCAAAAGAACATCGCTTTACTAAAACATTCAAAGGACGACCCGGTATCAGCTGTCTGCCGATGGTATAGAAATAAGCAACTATTTGAGACTTGCACTATTTGTGGTTCAATGAACTCGTCAGGGTTGCCAAAAAAGGAGGAATACTATTCCTGACCTTGCACGGAGATGCTTTTAAAGTTAAACGAAATATCAATCGTTCCATTTTTAATGATTTACAAAACAAGAAAAATCATATTAATGGCTTAATAAAAAAAGAAACGACAAGAATTGATAGAACTTTATTAGAATTAGTTTGCAAAATTTTACGACCCCGAAATCCCATTAATAAAAGTCTCCACAAATATAATAACCTTGCTTAGTATCCTGTCTCCGATTTTCTTTCTCTGGAGCAAGGTTGGTCGTTCACCTTCGATTAATTCCAGAATATCATCACGCATGGGTTCTTTTTCGGAGTACAGATAGTTTTCGATTAACGCCTGGGTTCTGTCCTTGTTCAGATTTTCAGTTTTCACCATTTCCAAGAACGCTTTTTCTTGTTCAATGCTCCAGAATTTTTCAAATTCCTGCGGAATATCATCGGTATTCAATATAAACTCCATGTTCTCACGAATGAACTTCTCGATAAGTTCTTTCTTGCTACGTAGTTGTGATTCGGTGTTCAGAAGATTGATAATTTCTTTCCTGACTTGCTCGGCATTCTTTTTAGTGTTGGCTTTAAGTTTGATGAGCAATTGGATAATATAACTGACATTGATTTCATCACGGTGTATCAGTTCGAGTTCGAAATCAACATCATTCAATATGCTTGCTTTTTCTTTCTCATGTTCACTCTTAACTTTATCGTGAAGGTCGAGATACTTGCTTTTGTAATCTTCGAAGGTCTGTTCATCCATGTCC
>CAMAZH010000031.1 GCA_945863035.1 Chitinophaga pinensis
CTCTGGTTTTGGGGCAGGGATGGCTATTGTCATAAGAACAGCGGCAAGGCAGGATTGCTTTTTGAGGCGGTGAATTCCCAAGTGAGCTGGATATCCGATAAGACCTGGAAATTTGCCCGGCACGAGGCTTACGGATCTACCGGTGAACCTTTTCCCAATTACCGTCTGCCTGAGTTTAATATACACTTTACGGCCGATTCGAAATGGGACCATTGGATGATGCCGGGGTTTAACGAATCTGATTTTTCGGATGCCGTTGAAGCAGGATCCGCCGGAGCTGCTCCCTGGAACAAACTGTGGAAACGGCCCTTCCCGCAATGGAAAAACAGCGGTATTGTGGACTATGTGAATGTTTTGAAACTGCCTTTTGTCACCGATGGGAATCCTGTGGTTATGAAGCTCCCCGCAAACTATTCCATTACACCTTTTTTTGTGATTGATTCGGAAGAACCTGGCTTAACGATCGATATACGGACCGATAATTACAAAGGGGGAGGAGAGTTGAATGTCCGCACAGAATATATTACCCGAAAGGGCCTTCAGGAATTTGAGACCTTTGGTTATATGAATGGCCACGAGGTATTGTATTCCTTTCCGGCCGGAATAACAGTTCACCGGCTGGGATACCGCCGCACCTCTTTCCCCACGGAGCATACAGGCACATTTGCATGTGACGATCCTTTTTTGAACAGCCTGTGGGAAAAGTCTCTGAATACAATGGACCTTAACATGCGCGACGCCATTCAGGATCCCGACCGCGAGCGTTCACAATGGTGGGGTGATGTGGTAATTATACTGGGGGAAATATTTTACACTTGCGACAGCAGCGGGGTCAACGCCCTGAAAAAGGCAATATCCAATTTGGTGGAATGGCAACGTCCCGATGGAGCACTTTATTCGCCGGTGCCTTCAGGAAGCTGGTTTGGCGAACTTCCGCAGCAAATGCTTGCCAGTATCGGAAAGTATGGGTTCTGGAATTATTACCGGTTTACAGGCGATACTTCCATGATTCGTTATGTATACCCCCACGTGAGCAAATACCTTTCCTTGTGGAACATCGACGAAGAAGGATTGGTGGTTCACCGACCGGAACCATCGGATAAGAGTCCTGCGCATTTCTATTGGGACTGGACCGATTGGGGGAGCAATATTGATGCTCCGGTGTGCGAAAACGCATGGTTCTACATGGCCCTGGAGTCGGCCGCCAATATGTCGGAATTGCTCGGGAATTCTGTAGATGCAGATATCTACAGGCAACAGATGCTGAGGCTTGAAAAAGCATTTAACACAGCCTTTTGGAACGGTGAGGCATACCGATCACCCGGATACACCGGGAAAACCGACGACAGGGGAAATGGATTGGCTGTTGTGGCTGGTCTGGCCGATGCTTCCAAATGGCCATCGATCCGGGCATTGTTTGATACTACTTTTCTTGCAGGACCCTATCTGGAAAAATACATCCTGGAATCATATTTTATAATGAATGATGAGAAGGCTGGCATCGAACGCATGAAAAACCGTTATGATAAAATGGTTGAAAGTCCGGTGACGACCCTTTGGGAAGGCTGGGATATTGGCGACCCTGTTTACGGCGGCGGCTCTTATAATCATGGTTGGTCTGGGGGGCCTCTCACGCTGATGTCAGAGTATGTTGCGGGGGTTCAGCCCGGTAACGAAGGCTTTTCCAAAGTCCTTGTAAAACCCCAAATGGGCGACCTGGAGTTTGTGGAATGCACTGTTCCTCACCGGATGGGCCTGATTACTGTTAAGCTGAAAAAGTCAGGGAATGGCACCCTTAAAGCAGAAATCACTTTGCCTCCGGGCTTGAAGGGCGAATTGCAGTGGGGTGGGAAGAAGATTGCGTTAAACGAAGGTTTTCAGAAAATTAAGATCTAGCTTTAAATTATAAAAAGGCAAAAAAATGATAAGATTATTCGCAGTATTGATGTTTTCCGGAATTGCAATGTCGTGCAGCAAACCCGTTAACGAAATTAGTTTAGCAGGCAAATGGGGTTTGTACATCGATTCGATCAGTGATCCCCATCGGGTTGATCCTGGATCATTCAGTTTTGACCTATCGATCAATCTCCCCTCAACCCTTGATGAAGCGGGTATTGGAATGCCTGTAAAAGTTGAGCCTGTTCTGGAGCGAAATACGATGCTTCATCTGCAGCGGAAGGTTTCATATATTGGGCCGGCTTATTACAGGAGGGAAGTTTCCATACCCAAAAATTGGGACGGCAAACACATCAGCCTAAAACTCGAGCGGGTTCTCTGGGAATCCGTGGTGTGGGTCGATGGCAAAAAGATTGATAACAATTACAGCCTGTCTGCACCGCATATTTATGATCTTTCATCAAGCCTCAGCCCCGGTAAACATACCATAACGGTTTGTGTTGACAACTCCCGGAAGTTTATTCTCAATCGAAGCGACATGGCTCATGCTTATACCGAAGAAACTCAGATCAAATGGAACGGGATTCTTGGGGAAATATCGCTGAAAGCCTCAAACCCGACCCGTATTTCCGAAATGTTACTCTATCCCAACTACGCCGGCAGAAGTATCACGGGCAAAGTAAAATCGGCCCTTACTGCTGAAAATCCCCACTTCCTTAACATACAAGTGTTTGATGAGAGTCAGAACCTTATCGACACCTCAACAATAGCAGTTACCGGAGGCAACACCGATTTTAAGCTTTCTTTTTCGGGGGATATACGTTCTTGGGATGAGTTTAATCCCATCTTATATAAAGTTGTTGTTTCGCTGTCCGACAAAAACGGACTCGTTTTGGATGAGCGCACAGAAGAATTCGGGTTTCGCGATATCGAATCGAGAGACAGAAACCTATATCTGAACGGGATGCAGCTGTATCTTCGCGGCACACTGGAGTGCAGCATTTTTCCTCTCACAGGTCACCCTCCTTTGGATGTGGAAGGCTGGGAAAAGGTTTACACTGCTGCCCGGGAATATGGTCTTAATCACCTTAGATTCCATTCCTGGTGTCCGCCAAAAGCTGCATTCGTGGCAGCAGACAAGATGGGGATTTACCTTCAGGTTGAACTGCCGAACTGGAGTCTGGATTTTGGAGCCGATATGGCTATGGTTAACTTCATGAATGACGAAGCCGACAGGATTATTGCCGAATACGGAGGTCATCCCTCCTTTATCCTTATGTCGATGGGCAACGAACTGGAAGGCAATTTCGATCTTCTTACCGGACTGGTAACAAGACTTAAAAACAGCGATCCCCGGCATTTGTACACCACCACCACCTATTCGTTTCAGAAAGGGCACGGGCTCTATCCCGAAACCGTTGACGATTTCTACATCACCCAAAACACCGAAAAGGGATGGGCAAGAGGGCAGGGTGTTTTCGATCAGCTTTATCCCGACTTTAAAACCGATTACACCAATGCAATCGACCATATTGAAATCCCGGTTGTCTCCCACGAAATAGGGCAGTACTCTGTATACCCCGATATGAAAGAGATTGAAAAGTATACCGGGGTTTTATCCCCCGTAAACTTTATGGCAGTAAAGTTGGATCTGGAAAGAAAAGGATTATCGGGTTTAGCCGATAAATTCACTTCGGCTTCGGGGAAATTTGCCACCCTGCTTTACAAGGAGGAGATTGAAAGAGCTGTGAAAACTCCGGGTCTGAGTGGCTTCCAGTTGCTCGATCTTCACGATTTCCCCGGACAGGGAACCGCGCTGGTTGGGGTGTTGAACGCTTTCTGGGAATCCAAAGGATTTGTAAGCGGTGAGGAATGGCGGATGTTTTGCTCCGAGATGGTCCCTTTACTATGGTTTGAAAAAGCTGTTTACACAAGTAATGAGGTTTTTTCAGGAGAGTTCGGTCTTGCCAATTATTACAAGAACATGAGCAACATCAGCATGAAATGGAGGGTTTTGGACGAGGGAGGAAAAGTTTATCTGGAAGATTCTGCAAGGGTTGAACAAAGCATAAAGGGCGTGACCTCCAAGCTTGGCGCTCTCAGTATTCCCCTAAAAGACCTTCCTGCCCCGGCTAAATATTCACTGGAGTTGTCGCTGGAAGGAACGGCATACAAAAACCAATGGAGCATCTGGGTTTATCCATCGGATGTGAAAATGCCCGAGACGGATATTGTTGTTACAAGTTTGTTAACCGAAGCGTTAAAATCGCTCGGGCAGGGAAAAAAGGTTCTGTTTACCCCGGATATAAAGGAAATCGATGGGATAACGGGAAAATTCGTCCCTGTATTCTGGAGCCCGGTGCATTTCCCCGATCAGCCCGGCACCATGGGTTTGCTGATGGATCCGCAGCACCCGGCTTTCAATAGTTTCCCTACCGATTTTCATTCCAACTGGCAATGGTGGGATTTGTGCAAGAATTCGAAAACACTGATTCTGGACAGCCTTACCGTGGATCCGATCGTTATGGTGATTGACAATTTCTTTAAGAACCGTAAACTGGGGAATATTTTTGAGGCGAAAGTCGGAAACGGGAAGCTTGTTTTCTCATCTATAGATCTGCATTCAGATCTCGCCGGCAGACCTGTTGCCCGACAACTGAAACACAGCTTGCTTGAATATATGAACAGCAGCGATTTTGATCCGGAAACTGAAATCAGGGCAGATGATATTAAATCGCTTTTATTCAGCTACAGATAAGGGTATTAATAAGTTCGATTACATCATCAATCGTTTCGGGTTTGGCATTTGCTATAAATACAGCATTCCTTGCCTTCCAATCCAGACTTTTTAGCTGGTCGGCCAAAATAACTCCATTTAAACTCATTATGCCTTTTACTTCAACTTCAAATGGATATCCTTTGGACTTTGAGGTTATGGGGCATAACAAGCACAAACCTACTTTCAAATTATAAATTTTGGGGGATATAACCAAGGCGGGCCTTCTTCCGGATTGCTCATGGCCAGACTGTGGGTTGAAATCCAGCCATATCAAATCTCCCCTTTCAGGACAATAGTTTTTTTCTACCATGTTTCTTGTCCAATAGGGTCACCGGTGTTAATTTCCCGGTGAATATTAGTGCCATTAACTCCTTTTAATAGATTTGTAAGGGAATGAACTTTTTTTACCGGTATTGCACACTTAACTGAGATAGTTTTATCTAGTATGGAAATATCAACTTCTGATCCATTAGTTAGACCTATGTCTTTTGCATAAGATGCAGGGATTCGCAATGCTAAACTATTGCCCCATTTTTTTATTACTGATTGCATGTCTATGGATTTAGGTTATACATTGTTTATACAAAATAACATATAAATATCTAAAGAACAGACAAAACTTCCAAATAAATTTTAGTCATTTGTAACTGGCCAATGCTTATCCATTAGCTAACCTATCATGGCTAGGTTTACCCACGTATTTCTTCGGACTCACTCCAAACTGTTTCTTAAACGATTTACTGAAATAGCTCAGGTCGTTAAAACCACTGGCATATGCAGCTTCTGAAACATTTACTCCTTCTTTCACCATCATATTTGCAGCAGATTGTAGACGTATGTAACGGATAAACTCAACCGGGGGCATGTTGGTAAGGCTCACGATTTTCCGGTACAGGCTCGAGGTGCTCATCCCGATTTCCTTACTCAGGGCCAGTACATTCAATTCGGTGTTCAGCAGTTTTAACTCAATTATTGCCTTAATGTTTTCTAAGAATTTTGAATCCAGCTCGGAATACTCATTCTCCAGCACCGCAGGCATGCCTCCGAATGAGTACTTCTTAATGATTTTGTCGCGTTGGGCCAGGAGAGACTCAACCCTGGTGTACAAGGTCCTTACATCAACAGGTTTAGCGATGTACGATTCGGCATTAGCCATGTAACTTTCATAACGCGTTTCCTCATCGATTTTTGCCGTGAGGAGGATTACGATAATATGACTTGTTTCGATATTGTTTTTGATGTTTTTGCATAGCTCAATACCATTCATTACAGGCATCATCATATCGGTAATTACCAGATCAGGTTGTCGGTTAAGACATATTTCATATCCTTTTTCGCCATTGTCGGCTTCAAGGGTGTGATAGTAATTCGAGAGGTGTTTTTTCAGGAGTTTCCGGAAGTCCGAGTTGTCTTCAACAATAAGTATTGTCTTCTTCCCGTCCGGGTCGGCTCCCCCGGTAAAATCTTCTTCAACGGGGAGGAGGGAATCGTCGTGATCGATTATGAAATTCCGTGACTGGTAATTGATTTCCTCGTACTTTATTTCATCTGTTTTATAGGCATTGGGACTTACCGGGATATTGACAGAGAATTTCGCACCCAGGTCTGTTTCATTTTGAACCGTAATAAAGCCTTTGTGGTTTTCCACCAGGTTTTTAGCCAGCGCAAGACCGATTCCGGCTCCAAAGGTTTTTCCGGTTACCGATTTAACCTGATAAAAGCGTTCAAAAACCTGATCGAGTTTTTCCGGTTCTATTCCTTTTCCCGAATCGATCACATCCAATCCTAGCCAGTTGGTGTTATCCTTGGTATACAAATGATAGTTGATAATAATTTTACCGTTATCAGGTGTGTATCTCAAAGCATTGGAAAGAAGATTGCAAACGATCTTGTCCATTTTGTCGGGATCAAAATAGATGGTCTCATTTCCCGTCCCGCCAACGCTTACCGAGATATTTTTCTTTTCAGCCAAGGGCTTCAGGTTGAGGCAAATCTGCTCGATAAACGTATCGATTCTCCCCGCCGAAACAATGGGCATCATGCTGCCGCTTTCCATTTTCCTGAAATCGAGAAGCTGGGAAATAAGATGCATGATACGGTTTACGTTGCGCTGCATAATCTGCAATCGCTCGTTATCCAGCACCATTTTGTTCATAAGGTCTTCAACGCTGAAAGAAAGCACAGACAAAGGGGTCAGCAATTCATGCGAAATGTTCGTGAAAAACCTGAATTTGAACTGATTGATATTCTCATCCTTTTTTCTTTCGATTTTCTCAATCTCGTAAGCCTGTTTGATTTTGATATTGTTAATCAGGAAGTAATATATTGTGATCAGAATTGTGATCACAAGAACCGAGTAAATGACAAGCGCCCACCACGACATTGCCGGATGAGGCTTCACCCGTATGGATAAGGTAACCGGGATCTCGTTCCATACATCGCTGCTGTTGGATGCCTTCAGCCGCAGGGTGTAGCGCCCCGGGGGAATATGCGAATAATTTATTGAGCGGCCTTCAAAATTAGTTTTCTTCCAATCCGTATCCAGTCCTTCAAGCATATATGCATATTTGTTTTTCTGCGGCTGGGAATAGGAAAGTGCCGAGAATTCAAGCGTAATGTTATTCTGGTTATACTTCAGAACAAGCCCATTAGCCAAGGCATCATATTCGTTAACTTTCTCATTGGAAACCCAGATTCCGGTAACAACCACCGGGGGCAGGAAGGAGTTGCTGAACAGCTGGTCGGGACTGAAGACGTTGAAACCATAGTAACCTCCCACAAAGATCCTTCCGTCGCCGGTTTTGTAGGAAGCTCCATCAATAAATACATTTCCGTGCAGGCCATCTTCCGAAGTAAATACCTCAAGCTGATAGTCCTGTGAGGTTCTTTGTCTGAACCTCACCAGCCCGTTATTGGTTGTGAGCCATAAATTGTCATTCTCTTCAATGATGTCGAAAACGGCGTCGCCACCTATTCCCGTTCCCTCCATGATGTGGTTGAATGATTCATCATCAGGGTTGAATAAAGCCAATCCCGCGGTGCCGGTTCCAATCCACAATCGCTGCTGCTTGTCTTCCATAATCGCAAAAACAATATTGCTTTTGATGGAGGAAGTATTCTCCCGGTTTGGTGAATAATGTTTGAAACGCAACGAGTGACCATCTCCGGATGAATTAACAGCCTTGTTAAGCGCGCCGCCAACCGTGCCGATCCAAAGGTTTGCCTTGGAATCCTCGAAAATCGCCGAGATGTATTCTCCCGAAATAGCATCGGGATTCCCCTCTTCCGGGAGATATCGGTTTACTTCGAATGAATTGTGGTCTGAACCGGGTACCAATTTGAATAGCCCATAACTGGTTCCGACCCATATGTTTTTGAGATGGTCTTCGAAAACCACATTGATCATCCTGCTTCTGTCGCCCGTAACGGGATCAATACTCAAATAAAGACTTGTCTTATTTGTGTTTGCCGAAACCCTGAACAAACCATCATACCGGGTGCCGATCCATAGATTCTTCTCCGTGTCGAGATGAAAGCAAGTAGCGGCATTGATGTCCTTTTTTAATTCCCTGAACTTTGGGAGCCGAGTATAGGGGATAAAACTGTTATCGGAAAGGTTGTATTTCCCAAAACCTAAGCCATGCACTCCCACAAGAAGCGAAGAATCCGAATCGATTATGAAGGATCGTACCGATTGTGTCTCCCTGTATTCATTGATTTCGGGAATTTTATATGCGTCAATACTCCGCAGACTCAGGTCTATCTTGTTTAACCCCCCGCCACCGGTGGCAAGCCAGATGATTCCGGAGCGATCCTGAATAATGTGGAATAAGTCATTGTGTGAAATGTTTCCATAGCCAATACCGCTTTGAACCAGTTGAACCTCAGGTTTCGGAGTGGTGTGCTTCTTTATAATATTTATGCCATAGGGTGTTCCCGCCCAAATATTCCCTTCTTTATCCTCAAACAAACAGTAGATTATATTGCTTGAAAGGGCAAACCGATTTTCTGAATTCTGGGAATAGTACTGCAGAATCTCGGCCGATTGGTAATCGTGTATGCGGACCTTGAAGAGTCCTCCCTCCCAGGTGCCTAGCCAGTAATTGCCCAGTCGATCTTCCAATATCCTTACGACCCGGTTAACGGAGTCGTTCAATTTTTGCTCCCGGCCTATCAGGATTTGAGTGAAATCATCTTTTTCCTCATCGTAAATGAAGATGCCATTTCCCCAGGTGCCAATAAGGATTCTCCCGTTCCGGTCTTCGTAGGCATATGAGATTGTTCCCAAAGGATTTCTTTTGCCAGGCCGCTCAATATCTGAGAAAGTTATCATTTGATTGCTTTCGGGGGAGTAAAGGTTCAGCCCGCTAATTGAAGATATCCAAATCCTCCCCCTTGAATCGTAAAAGAGATGGTTGATATTGTTGCCAAGAATTGCGCGACCAGTGGTGTCGTTTCGGTCAATAACGGTTACCGACTGAGTCTCCTTGTTGAAGATGTTAATGCCGGAATGATCGGTGCCGAACCAGAGATTTCCCTTTTTATCTTCAGTAATACAATTGAAATCAACCGAATTGAAGCTTTTCTCTTTTGAAAACTCAGGTTTGAAAATCCTTGTTTTGTATCCGTCGAAACGATTTATGCCGTTGTCGGTCGCAATCCATAAATAACCCTCCCTGTCCTGCAATATCGATTTGATGTTATCGGAAGAAAGGCCGGAATTGATGTTGAATCGCTGAATAATGAACGTGTCCCTTTGCCCGTTGCTTGCGAATAAGCCTTCGGCCGCAGCGGCTGTGCAGAGGAAAATCAGGATTGCTTTGAGAACACCTGCCTTATTGCGGAACCCTTTACCCATATTGATCCATTGTTTTCAGGTAAAAATTACAATGAGTGTTGGCTTGTTTAAACCAAGCCATTGTCTATCTTTTAAGAAACGACCTTTTAAAGAAAAATATGAGTAAAAGTAAACAATTTACCCGAAAGGTCTTTGGAAAAAGTTTCTGTTCGCTTTTTTTTTGCCACAGATTTTTTTGCCACAGAATTCTTAAAATAAAACCATTCCAAATATATTTTAACAAAGCACTAGTTGAGATTTTGTGTTTTTTTACATTAAGAGTTATTGGAAGTCAACTTGCAAACTTGAGAAGACAATTTGGCATCTCGAATTAGAGTGGTGTAAGATAATCTCCTTTTGCCTTAACGAACAGGGTGTTGAAATGTTAAACTAAAGAAGTTAAACCTATTAAATATTGATTTTTAAATCAGCGACTTATATTTTGGAGGTCACAATTTGCGTCCTCCAATTCTGAGAAGATGGGTTTACGGTATGCCCCGTTTTGCTTTACAGAGCAGGGAGTGACTATGATATTCTGTGTTTTAAACAGTTCAAGAGCGATACAATTAAATATCCAAATTGTAAGAATATTTACAAGGATGAGGGAAGCCTTAATTGATAATCTAATTGTGAAGCTTGAAATAGAAGAAATCAAGAAAAGACTTCAAAATCATGATAAGGGTATAGAGCTTGAATTTAATTACCTTAACGAGCTGATTGAAAAGCAAGATAATCCAAAACCCAGAAAACCGCTGGGCTACAAAAGAAAAATCTGAAGAATAGACACTCCTGATCCAAAATCCAAATCAATTAATTTATTCCGTATATGTTTGGTTGCAATGTATCCGCTTAATCAATTAGCTCATGCTTTTGTGCTATGTAAAGCACAAAAATAAGTATTAGTGTGTATTAGATAATACTTTTTATAGCGGAATCGATGTGATTGAATTAACCTAAAAAATGAGCATTTAATTGCAATTGTAATACCATGATTGTTATAGATTTATGACTGGTATCAAAGGCGTGTTTTTCATTTATAAGCATACGATGAGCATAAATCCAACAATTGTTATAAGGTCTTTTTATCGGTTTATGGTAGGTCTTGTTATTGTCATTCTGTTTTCCGAGACAAGCCTTAAATCCCAGAATCTTTTATACAACGGTGACTTCGAATATCCTGTCACCGATGAACTCAGTATGTGCATTAACGGAACCGCAACTCTCCCGGGATGGGGGTTTGAACCTGCCGTTTCTCTTATTAATCATACACGCTTGTTCCCGTTTTCAAATTTTCAGTGTTTGCTATTGCCCGCCAATCTTGAGCAAAAGGCCAGGATAAGTCAGGTGTTTACCATGGAACAGCCGGGAAACATAAACATCTCTTTTGCATTGGCCGCATCACGGATGGAAAGCGGTAAACTTAGAGTGATGGTTGATCAAAAGTTACTTGACACGAGGGAATACTCGGAATTCTGGACTCCCACCGAAACCAGGCTTACGGACCATATGAAATGGGTTGAGTTTTCGGTTCCCGTAGTGTTTCTCGACGCAGGAGAGCACAGACTTGAATTCATACAGGAGGAATGCAAGCCTGTGTTTGACAATCAGGGCGACAAGAGGGATATGATCGAGGGATTTCTGATCGATAATGTTATTGTTAGAAGTTCCCTCGAAAAAAATTACACCGGCATTCCTTCTTTGGATGATATTTCGGGTCAGGTAGTCGATTCCAAAACTTTGGCATGCTATCCGGCAGTAGGTAATTTTTATGGCAATGTGAAGTCGTCCAAATGCCTCGGTGGATTTGAAACCCAATTTTTATTCGGTAGCAAGCTAAACAGGGCTGCCGGCGTTTTAAGGATCGGGGAGACGATCGTTTTTAGCAGGCAATCCAAATGGTATCCTTACCAGATTGTTAACAAATCAGGAATAAACGGTGTTGAATTCACAAGCACAATGCGGTTGGTCTTTGAGGAAAAGGCAGTGCTAATGAAGATTGTTTTGGAAAACAAGGCTGAGAGCGAAGCTGCTTTTCCACTGTCAATGCAACTTGTTCCCGGCACGCTTGTATCAGGCACTGGCAAAGCTTTTCCTCAGGCAACAATCGCCTATGCAGGAAACTTCTATGTGTTTACTTTTACCGATGCTCCCGATTCCGTGATCAGTAATGCCGGAAATCATGAAGCCTGCTGGCCGGTTGTGCTTGAACCCGGGGAGACGAAAGAGATATCCTACGTTATGAGTATCGGTAGCGACAAAAACAGCACTGTTTCGGACTCTGAAAGATGGGCCAAGAGTTTCCCAAATACTTTTTCGGAGGCAAAAGAGGCTTGGGAGGATCGATGGGAGGATGTTTTTACTCCCAATAACAAAAGCTATTCAGGCCATCTTCCCACATTCGAAACAAACAACCGCAGCCTTTATGAACTCTATTACCTCTCGGTTGTTAGCTTTCTGCAGACACAGCAGAACAATGTTTATCCCACACTGGATATCGCCTTCGGTTCCAATAACGAATGGGCCAATAATCAGGCCTATTTCTGGGAAATATCGCAGTTTGCCGACATCTACGCCTTGCTGGATCCCAAGGGAATGAAAACACTGATCGAAATGTGCCTTAAGGTCGATATCAACAAAGGTAACGCAATCGACTACCGGAATGGAAACATAGTGAATCATTGGTATGCTGTTAACGATTATGCGCTTTTTAAGACTATTGACAGTTATCTGCGAATTAACAAGGACTTTGATTTTTTGAAGGAGCAATATGAAGGTACAACGGTTTTAGAGCATTTATATCGCTTGGCAACTGCCTGGGAAAAGAGGTATAACAAAAAAACAGGTCTCGCCGATTATGGAAGCAATCCCTGGTCATTTTTTGAAACCAACCCGGATTACATTCATTTCGTTCCTGCAATGAACGCGCAGAATGTCTGGATGCTGCGAAGTATGGCCGGGTACGACGACATATATGGAAATCCTGATCGATCGGCTGCACTAAGAGAAAAAGCCGATTTTTTTTCCGCAAATGTAAGATCCCTTTATGTGCCGGGTCAAGGAGTATGGAAAGTCAAATATCCCAACGGTAAAACTATTGTCAGCCGCCACAGTTATGACTTTCTGACCATCGGGACCACTCTTAAAGATGACCTGAGTACCCAAATGAAGAAAGAGATGATCCAGTTCGTTGAAAGGGAGTTGCTAACTGAAACTAACTTCATGCGTGCCATGTCGATGGACGATCATGCGGCATTGAATACCGATCGTTCCGACCATGGTCCGGCGGGCTGTTATATTGGATGGCCGGCGCTGACAGTGCAGGCGATAGCAGATATGGGCGAATTCGAAAAGGCAAAAACGATCTTGAGCGGTTTTCGAAGTGCGTTTATCGAATCGGGAATGGGACAGGCAATTGAATTCCTGGTTCCGGTAGGCTCGAACAAAGCCACCACCCGACTGGGCGCGCGTGCTGGGGCTTCCTTCCTTCTCTCGGGTTCGGATTATGCAAATACAATTATCGATGGGCTGATGGGATACAAGCCTTCAATAAATGGCGAACTAATTCCTTATATGTCCGGTGAAAACAGATATTTCACCGGGAAACTGAAAAATCTAAGACATGGGATACAGAGCTATACTTTCGAGGCCGGTTCTGAAGGGGTTAAGATGTATTTTGAATGATTTAACCCAAAATTTGAATTATTAATTGCAATGATTTGGCTGCTATATGCCTAATCTTGCATATCCAAGGTTCTAATTAAACGACTAAAACTACCAGGATCAATTCCATCGTTAATTATAACCTCACAATACGTAATAGTATACAAGTGAACTTGTTTTAGGAAACTGATCCGAATTATAACATGAAGAAACTACACAAAATAATCTTTATTCTACTTTTTGCTGTCGCATTCCAACCGGTATTCGGTCAATCGGTTTTAGTCGATCCTGCAATCAAATACCAGAAGATCGAGGGATGGGGCGGTTCATTATGCTGGTGGGCCAATATAATGGGCGGATACAGTGACATTGATGTCTTGAAAATATGCGATTGGGTTACCGACCCCAACGGCTTGAATATGAATATTTTCAGATTCAATATCGGGGGTGGTGACGACCCGGCCCACAGCCATATGCGTGGCGATGGCGGAAATATGCCCGGATATAAAATAACGGCTGATGGCCCGTACGACTGGACACAGGATGCCAACCAGCGGAAAATATTGCAACAGCTCATACAATCCAGAATAAACCAAACCGGGGTTAACGATGTAATTGTTGAGGCTTTCTCAAATTCCCCTCCATGGTGGATGACCCGCAGCGGCTGCTCTGCAGGGAGTGTTGAAGGAAATGTGGCCAATTTGAAGTCGGATATGTACGACGATTTTGCGGAGTATCTTACCGATGTCACAAAGTATTACCACGACAGTTTGGGAATCACATTTGAATACCTGGAGCCATTCAACGAACCCTTTTCCACCTGGTGGAAAGCATTGGGAGGGCAGGAGGGCTGTTATTTCGGACAGGCAGACCAGGAAAAGATGATTCGCGAGCTCTATAGCAAGCTTCAAGCCAAAGGAATGCTGGGATACTGCAAAATCACATCCATGGACTCGAATACCCTCGATGAGTGTTATAACGGCATCACAGCTTATAAAACGGCTGGGGACATTCTTCCCAAAATAAGTAAAATCAATGGACACAGTTACTTCGGGAGTGATAAATCCCGGAAGAATCTGGCAACTTTTTCCCATACAAACAACATTAAACTCTGGCAATCCGAGTCGGGCCCTTTGAATATCGGCGGTACGGAAGAGGAATTGATTCTTCTCATGGGAGCCAGAATAATCAAGGACATTAAGGAAATGAAATGCGATGCGTGGATCGATTGGCAGATCGCTGCAGACAACAGTCCAACCTGGGGGCTCATCGTGGGAAAATATGCCGAGGTAAGCCACCCGGTTTCCAAAGGCGATGGGTATTACATCCGTTCGCAGTATTCGCGCTTTATCAAACGTGGCTATACAATCATTGACAATAAAGACCCCAACACACTCACAGCCCTGAATGAGGATGGGTCGGAACTTATAATTGTTGTTTGCAACGATAAGTCGGTTCAGTCAAGCCACAGCTACGATTTGAGCGCGTTTCAAATTGCCGGTCCAGCGATTCAGCGATACCGGTCGGGAAAAGTAAACGCGTCTTTTACCGAAAGGCTCGCAAAAACCAATGTTACCCTTAGCGGCAACATTCTTGACTATGATGCCCCCAAGTACTCGGTTACCACCTTCGTAATCCCGGTTCAAATGCCTGGTTCTTCAGTTTCGGAGGCGCGGTATTATATCAGGAACAAAGCTGGAGATAAATATGTTGGTATAGAAGCGGCATCCGGAAGTTTGGGCGGATTGCTGGTGGTTACAGGAGATTCACCCCAAACAAATTCAGCTTTCGACATCAGTGTCGATTACATAAACGGAGGCTGTATCGTCAAACCCTCTCACAATCTGTCTTCAAAAAACTACGTCCTCGACGTTGAAGGCGTTTCCAACCTCGATGGGTCCAAAATAATGCAGTACTCCGACTGGGGTGGCGAAAACCAAAGATTTCACTTCGTCAATTTGGAAGGTGATTTCTACAAAATTCTGATCCGCAAAAGCATGAAAGCCTGGAGCCTCCCCGATAATGTTTTTGAAACAGGCACACCCGTTGTGCAGATGGCCTGGAACAATTCCGACAATTCGATCTGGGAAGTACTGCAGTTCCCCGCATCCATTGATCCCAAGTTGATAAGCGCGGGTTTAAAAGTTTTCTACAGTGCAGGAACCCTTAATATCAGATCTCTTGATAGCAGAAAACTCGATAACCTTTTTGTGTTTAACGGTCTGGGCAAGATTATCGGATATAAGAAGAACATCGAAAACACTAACTGCTCTTTCTCTATCGATATCGATCCCGGAATTTATTTTGTCAGGGCAACGTTGGAGGATGGGAAATCTGCCGATAACAAATTCGTAAGACTATAAACTTTTTCACTAATAGATTTAACACAAACAATAATTCTTACTTATCTAATTTAAACCTACACATTATGAAAAAAATCTCTACTATTCTAATCCTTACGCTGGGCATCAGCTTTTTTGCCTCAGCTCAGGAAACTGTTCTTTGGACAGGCGAAACTTCACCCGAAGCCATCACTTATTATGATATGCTTGGATGGTCGAAAACAGATGCTGCAATTGCAGGTAAGTATGTGAATTTCGGAACCGAGGAAGCTCCTGTTTTTTCGTCTGTGGTTGATAATCCTGCAAAAACAGGTATCAATAAAACCGAAAAAGCCCTTATCCTGAAGTCTCTTATGGGTAAATCATGGTGGCCTGACTTCTTCAACTTCAGCCTGGCTGCTCCTGTTTCAATTACCGAAGCCAACAGGTACCTGCACATCTATCATTACAGACAAAATCTGAATGAAGGATACAGTGTCAACATCAACAAGGAAAACCCATGGGAAGATGCTGATAAGGGGACCAAGAGGTTTGACGGCAATCTTGGAAAAGCCGGTCAGTGGGAAGACATTGTGATTGACCTGAAATGGTTTATGGAAAATGCCGAGCCCTTAGCACAAATTTGCATTTTAATGGACAAGAACTGGGGTGGCGGAGCTGAAGATCCAGCCGACTATTATTTTGATGAAGTTGTTCTGAGCAACAACCCTCTTGCCAGAGGAGTAGTAATTCTTGAAGGTATGGATATGCTAAACGGTCAGGATCAGGCGCAGATTGACGCTTTGGTTTTTGATAAGCAAAATGATGCTAATGCATATTCAATTATCGATAACCCCTTTACAACCAGTACTGTTAATCCTAATGGCAAAGTGGTTAAGTTCTCCAAGAGCGCCGATGCTTCATGGTGGCAGGGTCTGAAGGTCAACTTCCCCGGAATCCACAAAATCGAGTATGGCACAAAACAATACCTGCATGTATTTGTACGCGCCGACATCGATTGCCAGATCCAACTTCAGGTTATCGATAATGCCGACGGCGATCACGCAGAAATGTTTACCTATCCCAAAGAAGAGATTGATGGCGAATGGTTCGACCTGGTTTGGGATTTGAGCAGCTACGTAGCTATTAAATCTTTTGCTGTGCGATTCGATGTTCGGACGGACACGGAAGGCAACTTTATAAACAGCCCGGCTGGCGACTTCTACTTCGATGAGGTTACAATTGATGCAAATCCCGATCAGCGTGAAACTTCTTCGACTATTGGCGTTAAATCAAACTTCCGCAGCGACATGAAAGTTTATTCGGTCGACAAAACGATCTATTTCTCGGTTCCCGATGCTTCAAGAGCCGATGTTTATGATATGCTTGGGAGAAATGTGATTTCGTCGAGAATGAACGCAAACTCTGAATTGAATGCGATTTCGGTTCCCAACAAAGGAATCTACATTCTTAAAGTTGGAACAAATGACGGAAGCGTATCCACTGCTAAAGTATCTGTAAAATAAGCATTTGTTAGATAAGGATGTCTTGAAAGTTTTGAAACGGTTCTTTTAAATGATGTTTCTTCATGATTTTGTTTGGGAGTATAGGTTTTGACTTATACTTGCCGGATCATGGAACAGGCTTCAAAGACAATTAACTTTTAAGACATCCTTATTCTTTTTACTATTGATTTTCCTTATAAACTCACCTGGGGTTTTCAGACCGGGTTGTGCTGCATGTGAAGAACCATGCAGCTTACAGGTCAGATGAGTTTCTTTAAACGATTTTAATTCTCACCGGATGAAAGCAATTGTGTTCAAAATTGTAGCGTTTTCTTTCCTTTTGTTTGCTGTCTTTTCCTGCGAAGAGGAGGAAGAGAAACTTGATATTCAATTGGTTGGTAAATGGAAACTCTCTGAAAAAATTGTGGGCAGTTCTGTTGCTGCTCTGAGCGAATGCGAAATGCAAAGCACTGTTGAATTGAAGGAAAAGAATCTCTGCACTCTCTATGATGCCTGTAATGATCTCAGCATTAATTCCGGATGGAGCTACAAATCTGATATGCTGAATATTTCGGAATATCTGCCTGCTGCCTTTTATGTGGATCAGGTAGATAAAACCACCCTGACGTTACGCAGGAAGGACATATCATCTGAGGGAACTCTTCAGGTAACGGTTCTGAAATACATCCGGTCAACCGAGTAGTGTCTGCAGTTTTGGCAACCATTGAAAATAACCTCACTGAACTATGAATAAACTTTTAATTCCCCTCCTGATTCTTGTCTTTGCACTCTTCCCATCGTGCGAAAAAGAAACAGACTACTCCAAAACGATTACAGGCTTTTGGGCTCAGGAAGCTATCCTCGAAGATGGTGTTGAAATCCCTATGTCGGCCTGTGAGCAGAGCACCAGATTGCTTGTTGAACAAAATGGTATTTACAGACTATACAGCTCCTGTGATACTCTTGAGAGGGCCGGAACATGGATAGTTACCAATGAATCCATGCTTGACCTTTCGATGGACCACTGGAACGGAAGCAACAAATACGAGCCTTACCCGGTTCGCTTCACCATACTGGAGTTGACAAGCTCTGTTATGGAAATCAGAATAAAAACTTTTATCGGAAATCGGAAAGAACTTGTATTGTTCACTCCTGTTGATCAGGACATACTTGCAGGCAAAACACCTGATGAAATTTTCGAATTGGACCGATATAATAAGACTTTGAAGACTTATATCTACAGGTTTGTAAAACAAGATTAAAGCGATGATATATAATTACATATATACTCAGATCATGAGAAATAGAGTCTTACGGCAAATGAGCATATTCCTTACGGTAATTTTGCTTTCACTGAATAGTTTTGCCCAACAACCTCTCACGGTAACAGGAGTGGTGAGTGATGCACAATCGGGAGAAACCCTGATAGGGGTCAATATTTTTATTAAGGGAACAACAACAGGAACCATCAGCAGTTACGATGGGAGTTATCGTCTGGAAGTTCCCGATCCCCAAAGTATCCTGGTATATTCTTATATCGGCTATCAGCTTAAGGAACTGGTGGTTGAGGGGAGAACCCTAATCAATGTAGGCTTAAGCCTTGACACTAAATCCATTGACGAGGTTGTGGTTGTTGGGTACGGTATTCAGAAAAAGGAATCTGTAGTTGGATCTATATCTTCCATTAATAACAAAACGATTGTTTCCATACCCGTTTCTAACATTACCCAATCCATTGCCGGAAAACTCTCCGGAGTGGAGGTCGTTCAAACCTCTGGCGAAATTGGTAGGGATGAAGCTGATATATTCATCCGCGGGCAGGCAACCTATGGCAATTCCTCTCCCCTGATTGTTGTGGATGGTATTATCCGTGACGGTTTTGCCCAAATCGACCCGAATGAAATCCAGACCGTGAGTATTCTCAAAGATGCTTCTGCCACCGCGGTATTTGGCGTGAAGGGAGCCAATGGGGTTATTATCATAACAACCAAGCGTGGATTGGAAGGCAAGCCTCGGATATCCTTTACCGCCCAAACCGCAATTACCGTCCCAACCCGTATCCCTGAGCCACTCGATTCGTATCGTTCAGCACTTCTTGCAAATCTCCATAAAATCGGTGGATCGGGTGAAGCTGCTCCCTTCAGCAACCAGGATCTACTGAACTTCCGCACCGGAGCATCACCCTATACAAATCCCGACTATTCGTGGGTGGATATTATGATGAAAGACCATTCCACGCTGTCACAATATAACCTTAATGTCTCCGGGGGAACAAAAACAATAAGGTACTTTATTTCCGGGGGATACATGACACAAGACGGAGTTTACAATTATGATCCCTATACGAACTTCTCCAGGTTGAACTTCCGCTCGAATTTCGATATTGATGTTTCTAAGAACCTAAGCGCCGCGCTCAGTCTGGGAACCCGTATCGAAAACAGAACGAATCCAGCCTCTGCATGGTACGGCAGCTGGGATGTTTACCGCGCATCCTTTGCCCTGGGCGGAAGGTTTACCCCGGTTTACAACCCCGATGGTTCTCTTGGCGGAAACAGCAGCCGTTCGAATCTTATCGGAACCGTGCGCGACATGGGATTTTACAAAGAGATCCGAAGCGTATTGGAAATGAGTGTGAGCCTGAATTACAAGCTTGATTTCATAACCCCCGGCTTATCCCTTAAAGGTCAGCTCGCCTTTGACGACAACGGTTCGATGAACCGAAACTTTGAACAGCGGTATTCTGTTTACCAGTACAACCTGAAAAACAACACATATGCCGAGTTCGGGGAAAACAGACCCCTTTATTATGCCTGGGGAAATGTTTATGACACACGGAAAACCTACTACGAAATGAGCCTTAACTATGCCAGAGATTTTGGCCGGCACAGTGTAACAGGCTTATTGCTTGGGAACCGTGATCTTAAGTACATCGATTATCAGACTCCGTTTGCTACCGAGGGAATTGTTGGTCGAGTTACCTATGACTATTCAAGGCGGTATCTCGCCGAGGTTAACATGGGTTACAACGGTTCGGAAAACTTTGCTCCCGGAAAAAGATATGGCTTGTTTCCTGCATTTGCGCTGGGTTGGATCGTGACAAATGAAGACTTTCTGCTAAACACCGCTTTTACCCGTGTTGTAAGCAGTCTTAAATTCCGTGCATCACTCGGATGGGTGGGTAACGATAAAATCGGGGACGACCGTTTTATCTATCTGCAGCAATACGAGGAAGCAGGTGGTGCTATGTTCGGCACAGGCGACAATTGGTATCAGGGAATCCGGCAGGGAACCATTGCCAATGAAAATGTGCAGTGGGAAGTGGCACGAAAACAAAACATCGGTTTTGAATCGGATTTCTTTAACGGATTATTCGGATTGAATGTGGATTACTTCTTCGAATACCGCGATAAAATCCTTACTACCATTACCAATACCAGCCCGGAGTATATAGGAGCCGTATTCAGTGCTGCCAACATCGGAATTGTTGAAAACAAAGGATTTGAAATCGAATTCCGCCACAATAAATCCATAGGGAATTCTTTCTCCTACTATATGAAAGGAAACCTGTCCTATGCGCACAACACCATTATCCAGAAGGACGATGCCTTTATGACGCTGGATTACCAAAAGGAAGAGGGCTACCCCATTGGAACTCCCCTGAAATATATACAGACGGGAATATTCCAGACCTATGAGGAAATATATGACAGTCCACCTCAAATATCCCAAATGGGGGGCATACCGGGCAACAACATTGTTTATCCGGGCGATCTTATTTTCAAGGATATAAACAACGATGGTGTCATTAACCGCTTTGACCAGACAAGAACAGGTTATTCCTATGTGCCTGAAGTTACCTATGGGTTCACCCTGGGTATGAACTATAAAAACTTCGACATCTCAGCATTGTTGCAAGGCGTTTCCAGAGCTTCGTTTGAGAAAAACTGGGAGATTATGTGGCATTTTTCGAATAACGAAAATGTGTTCCCCAAACATTGGAACTACTGGTCACCTGAAACCTCCGGATCTGAGGAGTATACCCGCTTATATGGTCCTTATCAGAATAATGAGTCGGGTAGTACTTATAGCCTGGGTTCTGGGGAATATGTGCGACTGAAAAATGCTGAATTCGGCTACACTCTGCCAAAACCACTTATGACCCGGATGAACGTGGAGTCCCTTAGGATTTATTTCTCGGGTGTGAACCTTATTCTTTGGGCCAAGGAGCCTTATCTCGATCCTGACAACAGGAATCAGCGTGGAGGAAACATGCCTCCCCTGAAATCATACAACATCGGGATCAACCTTAACTTTTAAAATGCGAACCATGAAACACGAATGCTTTCGCGACGCAAACCAAGGGTCCGTAAAATTCAATTCATGCGGGATTAACATTCATCCCTTTAAAATATATGCATCATGATTAAGAAAAGTATCTATATATTTTTGGCACTGGTTTCCTTTTCAATCATCTCCTGCGAGGATGATTTTCTGGATCGGGCCCCGGGATTGAACCTGGATGAGGAAAAAGTGTTTACCATCTTCGAAAATGCCCAGCGTTTTCATGTGGATATTTACAGCCATTTGCAGGACGGTTTCAACCGTCTGGGCAACTTTCAGCCCGTACCCATGTCTTCGGCGGCCGACGAGTCGGATTCGTACATGGGATATCACGGAACCCAAACCCTCAATTTCGGGAGTTATGATGGGGTGGATAATCAACTTTATAATTACTATGCAGGCATCCGGAAAGCCAATATTTTCATGTCAAAATTGGACGTGATTCCTTTCCCCGATGAAAAAACCAAAGAGGGCATGGTTGGGGAGGCTTATTTCTTAAGGGCTTTCTACTATTTCGAGGTTATTAAGAGATATGGGGGTATGCCGATTATCGAAGAGATCCTTATCCCCGGGAATGAACTGATGTATCCGCGGAATTCATACAAGGAATGCGTTGACTATATCCTGGCCGATTGCGAACGAGCAATAAGTTTTCTCCCGGTAAACCGGCCCGATAACGAGATGGGGAGAACCACAAAGGGCGCAGCCATGGCCCTGAAAGCAAGAATGCTGTTATATGCCGCAAGTCCATTGTGGAACCTCGAGATTACCAACGCCGATAAATGGCAACTCGCGGCCGACGCAGCCAAAGCGGTTATCGACCTGAAGGATGAGAACGGTGCCCCGATGTATGAACTTTTTAACAAGGGTAATGGGGCAAGCGATTACGAACGCTTATTTTTCACCCGGCGCAACAACGGTAACAATGAGGTTATCTTTTATAAGCACCAGGGGCCAATAGACTTCAATAATCAGCAGATTGCTGTATGGGCGCCCAAGGGTGATGGTTTCGACGGGGCCGGAGCTGTGGCACCCACTCAGAATTTCGTGGATCTATTTGAGATGAGCAATGGAATGACATGGGATGAGCCCGGCTCGGGGTATGATCCTTCTAACCCCTATCTGAACCGGGATCCCAGGTTTTACAAAACCATTCTTTACAACGGATCTGTATGGCAGGGGATAACCGTGGAGACCTTCCTCTCGCCCGACCTTAACCCCTCCTCAAACGGAAAACACAGAAAAATCCTTGCAGAATATACCAGTACAGGTTATTATGTGCGAAAGTACCTGCCCGAAGAGGTAAAAACGAAAACGACAGTGCAGGCTTACCATAATTGGATTTATTTCCGCCTTGCCGAAATGTACCTGAATTACGCAGAGGCACTTAACGAAGTCGCAGGCCCAACAGCCGAAGTGTATGCCGCTCTCAATGAGGTCAGAGGCAGGTCAGGGGTTGTGGATATGCCCGCAGGACTCAACAAGGAACAGATGCGGTTACGCATAATGAACGAAAGGGCTATTGAACTCTCCTTTGAGGAACACCGTTGGTGGGATGCCCGGAGATGGAAAAAAGGAGCGGAATGGTTTGGCGGGGAGATTTTTGAGATGTACATCGTGAAAGATGGAACCGGTACCCTGAGCTATACCAGAAAGCCTATCGACGTGAGAATTTACAGGGATTATATGGATCTGTACCCGATCCCTATCTCTGAGATGAACAAAAACCCATTGCTGCAGCAAAATCCAGGTTGGTAACATTATTGAAATAACTGTTTAAGTAAATAAGCTATGCAAGGAATGATAAATCATATCAAATTACTCAGCTTCCTTCTATTCATGTCGCTGGCAGGTTTAGTATCTGTTCATGCGCAGGATAAGAGCGGGAACACTGTAACAGGCATTGTAAAAGATTCCGACGGGCAGCCCATTCCCGATGTAAATATTTCTGTGCTGGACAAATTTGATCATACTTTTACAAACCAGGAGGGCGTGTATTCTATTATAATAAGCCCCGGAGGCTTATTGTATTTCAGCAAGGAAGGTTTTCTCCCGGTAAAAATGATGCCTGAATCCGGAAATCTTGACATTATTCTTGAAGGTACCGGCGCTGAAAACCAAATCGATGTGGCTTATGGAACACGGTCCAAATCGGAACTCACCCACTCAATCTCGTCCATAGGTGCAAAATCGCTTGAGAAAACCCCGGTTGCTAACCTTTCAAACGCTATCGTGGGAAGGACTACAGGACTTACGGTTATTAAGTCGTCCGGTGATGAGCCGGGTTACGACAATTCCTCAATTTATGTCCGGGGGATTGGTACTTTCAACAGCTATGTTTCGCCTTTGGTGCTCGTGGATAATGTGGAACGCGATTTCTCCCAACTCGACCCTCTTGAAATAGAATCCTTCAGCGTGCTAAAGGATGCCGCCGCAACAGTGCAGTACGGTATCAGGGGTGCCAACGGGGTCATAAATGTAAAAACCCGACGGGGATTTGTTGGCCGGCCTGAAATCAATTTCGTAGCCCAGGCCGGATTCCAGTCTCCCTCGCGCCTGCCCGAATATCTTGGCTCGGAGGAATATGTTAAACTTTATAACAAGGCGCTTATCAATGATAATTTGCCCCTGCCTGCCGACAGTAAATACGATCCGGCAATGTACAACGGCACCCAGGATGAATTCCGCTACCCTGATGTTGATTGGTACAGCGAATTTTTAAAGAAGAGCGCGCCGCAGCAACAGTACAAACTATCGCTCCGCGGTGGCACATCCACAATCAGGTATTTCGTGTTTATGGGCGTAACCAATCAGGACGGAATATATGAGTATTCCGATGTGAATCCCCAGTACAGCACCAATCCCAAATTCACAAGGTATAACCTCCGTTCGAATGTTGATGTGGATGTCACCAAGAATCTGCTGGTTTCTATCGACCTTGCCACACGCGTCGAAAACCGACATGTTACCAATTCAAGTGCATCGTCAATCTTTGGGTCACTTTCGCAGTTGCCTCCCAATGCGATGCCCATAACCAACCGCGACGGCTCAATTGCCGGAACATCGGTTTACCGGAACAACCCGCTGGGAATGATATCCAAAACGGGATACCGCGATAATTACCAGAGAATTCTGCTCGGAAATGTTGAGGCTACCCAAAAACTTGATTTTCTGCTCAAAGGTCTTACGGTAAATGCCATGATGGGACTCGACGCCACCAATTATTACTCAACCGGCAGAAGTCAGGCATATGCGGTTTACCAGGAATTTAGCGCGGGTGATTCTACTGAGTTTATCAAGTATGGCGATAACAGTGATATAAGCATCAATCCCGAGCGGTTCGACGACGGCTTTTCCTATATGCTCACCAATATCGGGGGATTTTCGTATTCAGGAACCAAAGGCTCAAACTCACTATCTGCAGATCTAAAGTATATGCAGTCGAAGTTTTTTCAGAAGGGAAACAACATTGCCTATGCCAATCAGGGTATTTTTGGAAGGGCTACCTACGGGATCAATAAAAAATACTTTGCTGAATTCGGTTTTGCTTATAACGGATCGGAAGACTTCAAACAAGGCAACCGGTTTGGCTTTTTCCCATCCATTTCAGCCGCATGGATTCTTTCGAGCGAAGCATTCCTTCAGGAAAACGAAAGTATTTCCTTTCTTAAACTCCGTGGGTCGTACGGAAAAGTGGGCAACGGAAAACTGGGTTTGGAGCGTTTCCCCTACGAACAGAAATACTACGGTGGCGGCGGGTATATCTTTGGATCAGGCTTCGGTACCACCGACGGTTCGTACGAAGGCAGGATTCCCAATCCGGATATCAGGTGGGAGGAATCGCTTAACGCAAACATCGGGATAGATCTGGAGTTAAAGAGTATGCTGAGTTTCAGCCTTGACTTTTTTAATAATTACAGGAAGGATATTATTACCACCGGTTCAAATACCATACCCTCTGTCATTGGACAGAACCTTCCCTATGAGAACAACGGGACGCATGTTAACAGGGGATTCGAAACCATGCTCAGTTACCAGCACAACGAAACGAACTGGGGATATTCCTTACAGGGAAATGTGTCGTTTGCGCAAAACGAAGTGATTAACATGGAAGAAGTTGAGGGTTTGCCCGATTACCAATACAGGCAGGGAAAATCGGCTTCGGCTATCTGGGGACTTGAGGCTATTGGCTTTTTCAAGGATGCTGAAGATATCGCAAATAGCCCGTACCAATCATTTCAGGCAGTACAGCCGGGAGATGTGAAATTTCAGGATCAGAACGACGATGATATTATTGATAGTCAGGACGCAATTGTTATTGGCAACGCAATTCCTCTTTGGAACTTCGGATTGCTAGGCGCTGCGCATTACAAAGGATTCGACGTGCAATTGGTTTTGAGCGGCACTGTTGGCAGAACTGTTTTACTTACCAATAACAGCATGTGGGTGCTTCAGAACAACAACAAAGCTACCGATGTGGCTTATGGTGCGTGGGAGCAAGGGGTAAATGAGGATAATGCCGACTACCCCCGGTTAACTACCCTGAGCAATAAAAACAACTATAATGTTTCAACGCTTTGGGCCAAGACTGGCGATTACCTGAAAATAACAAACCTTGAGGTAGGGTACAACCTGCCGGATAAGCTGCTCTCGAAAGCTGGAATCCGTGGAGTAAGGATTTTTGTGAATACCTATAACCTCTTCAGTTTTGACTCCATAGGCCAGTACAATATGGATCCTGAAGTTCCCAATGCGGGGATATCGGGCTATCCTGTAATGAAAGTGTATAACACAGGTATAAGTGTTAAATTTTAATTTGAAATTATGAAAAAGATATTCTGCTTACTATCCCTTGGGTTGTCTCTGCTCGTTATAACATCATGCGAGGACTATCTGGATAAGGAAGTTGATACCAATTTGACCGAAGATAAGATCTTCACGGATGTTCATTATGCACCCGGGTTTCTTTACAATATCTACAACGATCTGCTTCCCGGATACAACCGTTACGACGGGGCAATGCTGGCCAGTGGGTGCGATGAGGCAAAAAATTCGTACTCCGGTTCGCTGGTTCAGATGTTTAACAACGGCGCAGTGAATTCCTCGCTGAACCCCGACGAGGTATGGGATCAGATGTATTCCGGCATCCGCAAGACGAATATCTTTTTGGAAAAACTTACCACAACCATTGCCGAGACGAAAAGCATACCTGTAAAGGACCAGCCGCGCATGAAGGGTGAGGCTGTATTTCTTCGCGCCATGTTTCATTTCGAACTGATTAAACGTTATGGCAGCATCCCTTATGTTGATGTGTTGCTTAGTTCGGAGAACGCCGCGGATATCGCCCAGCTCGGCTTTGATGAGGTAGTTGAAAGGATCGTAAAGGATTGCGACAGCGCAATGGTCTACCTGCCTGAAGCAAATGATGATGCCAACAAAGGTCGGGCCGTTAAGGCTTCGGCTGCCGCTCTGAAGTCCAGGATCCTGCTGTATGCAGCAAGCCCGCTGAACAACCCTGCCAACAATCTCGAAAAATGGGAAAGGGCGGCTGAAGCGGCATCAGCACTTTTGGATATGGCCGGTGCTACCATCGGGCTGGAAACGAAATACGAAAAGGTTTTCACTACCGTTTATTCCCGTGAGGTGCTTCTTGCCACTCAGGCGGTAAATACAAACGATTTTGAAAGGTCAAATTTCCCGGTCAGTTATGGTGGGCTGGGATTCACAAATCCTACACAGAATCTTGTGGATGCCTTCGACACCAAGTTGGGCAAACCCATTTGGGATGATGAGGCTTACGATCCGACAAATCCCTATCTTAACCGTGATGAACGTTTTTATTCCGTTATACTAAGCAATCAAACGATCTTTAAAAGCCGCAAAGTCGAAACTTATATTGGTGGGAAAGACGGCCTTCAATCAGGTCCTACTGCCACCAAAACCGGCTATTACCTGAAGAAATTCGTAGATCCCTCAGTGGATCTGGATAAGGGAACCACAGTCAGGAAGCCTTGGATTCTGTTCCGTTTTGCCGAAGCCTATCTGAACTATGCAGAGGCCGTTAATGAGGCGTCGGGTCCGGTAAAAGAAGTTTATGATGCCGTTTACGAATTGCGGAAAAGAAATTACGTCATTACAAGTCGTGCCCGATATCCGGCAGGTATGACGCAGGAACAGATGCGCGAGCGACTGAAAAAGGAGCGTCAGGTTGAGCTTGCTTTTGAGGAACATCGCTTCTGGGACCTTCGTCGCTGGAAAGACGCTGAAGTTGCACTCAATCAGCCAGCCCTGGGAATGAAAATTTTTTTTAATGCTGCCGACACAACTTTTACATATGAGAAATTCGAAGTCGAAAGTCGAGTGTTCGATCCCCGGTTCTACTGGTATCCAATCCCCCGAAAAGAAGTGTTGAAAGGATATCTGGAGCAAAACCCTGGTTGGGAATAGACCTGAAAATCAAATTTTTAGAAACCTGAAATCCTCCTAGCCCGATACATTCAACAGATTCCCTTTTTTGAGGGAAAATCAAGTATTGAAATTTATGGAGGCAGGTTCCAAACGATCGTTAAAATAAATTACATGCATATGAAACTCTTTCTGATACTGATTTTCTGCCCGGTCTTGTTTTTCCAGGCTTGTGAAACAACTGATGACACGCTGAACTCTCTTGACCATACCGTTCCCACTATCGAATTTGTTCCCGATACACTTGATGTAGCTGCCGGGGAAAGTCTGACAATAAATGCTGTGGTGAAAGACGAATCCGGGATTCAGCGAATCGAATTTTCATATGGCGATTGGAGAATCAATGAGATCGTTGATCTTATTCCCGAATCATACCCGAAGTCATATTCGTTTTCAACACAAATCAATGTCCCATCGGAAGCGAAAACGCAGTGGGAAGAAGACAAGTTCTTCAACGACGGGACATCTATAAAAATCGTGCAGCGATATCACAAGCTTTCTCTGAGTACCTGGGACAAAAACAGAAACCTGAAAAAGGATTATGTATACGTTAAGGTAAACTAGCCGCACAAGGCGGATTTTAGCAAGCGATTGTTTGCGATAAAGGAAAGTTGCCAAAGCTCTTGAACCGCTCATTTTCGATGGGAGGGAGGAGGGAAGATCCGATAGGCACAAAGATTCCACATTTTGTCCGACTGCTGGGTTTTTAATTGCGATTTCATAACAGGAGTTGTCTTATTGGATGCAGCACCTTAATACTTGACTTTATTTACACTGTTAATTTTTATTCTATCAGATATGAGATTCAAATCCTATTTATCCGCACTGTTGTTCCTTCTTTTGTTTGGTAATGTTGATGCCCAATCGCCTCGCCTTACCATGGATTTTGACGAGCAATGGAAATTTTTCCTTGGAGATGTGTATGCAGCCCGGAATCCCGAATTTGACGATGCCGAATGGAGGACACTGAATCTTCCCCACGACTGGAGTATTGAACTCCCCTTCGGTTCGAATTACGCCAGTTCCACCGCTTACCTTCCTGCAGGTATTGGCTGGTACAGGAAAAGCTTTGTTTTGCCCGATTCCTATGCCGACAAAATCGTTAGCATACTGTTCGATGGGGTTTATAATTACAGTGACGTGTGGATAAACGGTCACCATCTGGGTAAGCGACCCTCCGGATACACAAGTTTTTTTTATGAGCTGACTCCCTATCTGAAACAAGGCGGCGAAAATGTCATTTCGGTCAGGGTTGACCATAGCCTTTATGCCGACTCCCGCTGGTATACGGGCTCTGGTATCTACAGGCACGTATGGCTGAGTGTTACCGATAAGATTCGCGTGGCTCAATGGGGCAGCTATGTCACAACCCCCTCAGTAACGCCAGAAACCGCCAAAGTGCGGATTGAGAACACTGTCTTGAACGAATCGGGCAGCATCCGGAATCTTGAACTGCTATCCGTGATTATCGGAAAAGACGGCAAGGAGGCAGGCCGAAACAGTTCGGTTCAGTCACTGCCTCCGGGGGAGACAACCACACTTCAGGAAATTGCTGTTAAGAAACCGCAATTGTGGGGCGTTGAATCGCCAAACTTATACTCTGTTAAAACGACCCTGCGGGTTGATGGTAAAGTTGTTGACGAGGTGTCAACAGTTTTTGGAATACGTACTTTTTCCTTTGATAAGGACAAGGGATTTTTCCTTAACGGGGAAAATATGAAGATCAAGGGGGTTTGCATTCATCATGACGGGGGATTGGTTGGCGCTGCGGTACCTGAGAAAATCTGGAAGATCCGCCTTGAAAAGCTGAAAGCCGTGGGATGCAACGCCATTCGCACAAGTCATAACCCGGTAGCCCCCGAATTGCTCGATCTTTGCGATCAGATGGGGTTTCTGGTGATGGACGAGGCTTTCGACGAATGGGAATACCCCAAGCGCAAATGGATCGATGGCTGGAACAACAGCATTGCCGGCTTGGACGGATCAAGCCGCTTTTTCAACGAGTGGAGTGAGAGAGACCTTCAGGATATGATACATCGTGACAAGAACCACCCATCGATTATTCTCTGGAGTATCGGGAACGAAATCGATTATGCCAACGATCCCTATGCCGATAAGCTCGATGGAAACTACAACATCTCGCGGCCCGATCCGGCCCGCATGGTTACTATTGCCAAAAACCTGGTTGGAATAATCAAAGCTATTGACACTACCCGCCTGGTTACCATGGCACTTGCCGATGTCCGCAATTCCAATTCTGTTGGCTTGCCCGAAGTCCTCGATGTTGTTGGATACAATTATACCGAAAGCCGTTATGCCGAGGATCATAAAGCTTTTCCGGAACGTGTGATTTATGGCAGCGAAAATCCACACAACTACTTTGGCTGGCTGGAAGTAAAGAACAACGATTATATTTCAGCTCAGTTTCTATGGACGGGCATCGATTATCTTGGAGAAGGCGGGAAATTCCCTGCACGCTCGGCATATTCAGGCTTGTTGGATCTCACCAATCATGAGAAGCCCATTTATTATTGGCGTCAGTCGATGTGGCTCGATACGCCGATGATTTCGCTGGCAGCACGCAAAAAAAAATCCACGGATGATGTTAAGGTTGACCCCATGGGCAAAATGGCGTGGTTTGTGAGCGAGGTTGAGGAAAAACTGCATTGGAACTATTCCGTTGGTGATTCGGTTTTGGTAGTTGCGTTTTCCAACTGTGCACAGGTTGAATTGTTTGTAAATGGCAAATCCCACGGGAAAAAAATGAAAGAGGAAGCCAACTCATGCTTCTGGTGGTACGTGCCTTACCAGGCAGGGGAAGTTAAAGCGGTTGGGACCGCAAGTGACAAGAAAAAATACAGTGCTATGCTCCAAACGGTTTCCGAACCTGCTCAAATTCAGCTGATCCCTGACACAAGCTTTATAGCCGCCGACGGAAAAGATATCCTTATCGTTGAAGCTGTTTTGAAAGACAAAAACAACAACACCTCCTTTCTGGCAAAGGATAGAATCGATTTTTCGGTAACCGGACCGGCAAAAATCCTTGGCACGGATAACGGGGATGCAAAATCTATCGACAGCTTTCAACTCCCCTGGAAAAATGCCTATGCAGGAAGATGTATTGTAATTATTCAGTCGACAAAAGAACAAGGCCCTGTAACGGTTAAGGCCACAGTGGATGGTATTCCTTCCGCCTCGGTTCAGGTTCAGGCGGTGCTGAAATAATTCAGCTTAGTTGTGGAGGTTTTGAAGGAATTGAAGTATTTATTAGATTTGAGGAAAATACTCCTCTATAATGAAGTTCACTGCCAGGTTTTTTAAGGTGCTTTTTGTGATCCCCTTTTTCCGAAACCGCTATTACGGTTTTTACAAAAGGATATTCAAACCGCGGAACCTTTTTCAGGGTCAGACTGTAATCTGTGGCTTCGACTCCGGGTTGAAAATAAAGGCCGATCTGGATGAGTGGATACAGCAGCATATTTATTTTCTGGGCAGCTGGGATGAGAGGGGACTGAAATTTTTAAAGAACCTACTGAAAGAGAACGATGTGTTCTTCGATATCGGAGCGAATATCGGAGCCTACTCCTTAGTGGCATCAAAGATTGTGGGACCGGGAGGCAAGGTTCATGCATTTGAGCCCGTATCGGCGGTTTTTGAGCGCCTTGAGTACAATATCGGTTTGAATGGCTTAAACAATATTACCGCAAACCAAAATGCGGTTTACCAGACTTCGGAGGTATTGGAATTGTTTGTTTCGGCAAAGCAAAACGCCGGGATGTCGAGCATTTTTCACCACGATACAGAAAGCGGGAAGGTTGAAAAAGTTCAGGCTATAAGCATAGATGAGTATGTTGAAAAGGAAAACATCCGAAAAATCGATTTGGTAAAAATCGACATCGAGGGTGCTGAGTTTTTTGCCTTGCAGGGGATGAAGAAAAGCCTGAAACGTTTTCGGCCTGTGATTCTAATGGAAGTCAGCGCAGAGGTTCTGAATAATACCAATATTCAGGGATCTGAGATTCTTGATACAATGAAAGACTTGAATTATAGCATCCGGAGAATCTTTCCCTGCGGAAATACGGGTGAGATAGGCGGTTCCAAATCGGAATATACTAATTTTGCTTTCTTCCCGCTTTAAATCAGTAGTTTACAGAAAGTATTGTCGCTAAAGAGTATTTCTGAGAATAAGTGAAAATGGATTGTTTATCATTTCCTTCCTGTTTTCAAGGAGAAGTCTTGCAGCTGTTTCTCCCATTTGCCTGAAATCGGTTGACACCACCGTAATACCATCATTCAAAACAGATTTCATTGGCGTGTCGTCAAAGGAAATAAGCCCGACATCCTTGCCAGCTTGCAAGTTTCTGTTGTTTACCTCACGGATGGCAAAAATCAGATCCGAATCTTTGAACAATAATAAAACCTTCCCTTTGGAAATATCTGAATTTTCAAGTCGATGTGTTTCTGTGAAATCAAATCCAATCTCCTTGCAAAATCTTTTCACTCCTTTTCTGATACCATCCGGAACAAACTGAAAGCCCTCTGAAGAAGTAACAAGGCAAATTGAACCGTACTTCTTGAGTTTTTCAATTCCTGCACATAATGCATCATAGATATCATTCTCAAAATCCTGGACAACAGCAGAATATTTCCCCTTCAGGTTGGGGATTGACTTATCAATCAGCATAAGCCTTTCGGGGGGTATTGGTTCCACAAGACCTGAAACATCTTCGTTGAAATGTGGCATAATTACATAATGACTGTATTTGCCAAGATTTTCCCGGATTAAGCGGGCAAAGACGTCCTCCCTGTAATGATGAAAGTATACATCAACCCGTGCTTCTTCGCCCAGAGAGCGTATAAAGGATTCGTATAAGACTTCTTTATATGCATTTAGCCGGTCAAAAAGAAGGAAAATATTTAATTCTTTTACCAGCTCTGAAGTACCAATATAGTATCCTTTTCCTTGTCTGGAAACCAGCACTGAACGCATAACCAGGTTGTTGTATGCCCTCGAAACAGTTCCCGGTGCAAGCGAAAATTCCCGGCAAACTTTGTTAATAGAGGGTAGTTTATCTCCCTGTAAAAGTCTTCCGGTTTCAACAGATCTTATAATTGCTTTCTCAATTTGCAGGTAAACAGGTTCCTCCGCTTTGTAATTTATCTCAAAAATCTCACCGGGCATCTTCATAATAAAATTTGGATTTATCAGAAATGATTTAATATATTTGCTCTATATAAGTATAGATAAGTTGAGTTAACACTAATACTGCAAAAATATGATTATTATCGGCAATTACACAATCGCTATTCTATTCTTTTTAATGGCAATGATCAGCTGGGGTTCCTGGGCGAATACTCAGAAAATGTCGGAAAAAACCTGGCGTTTTGAATTGTTTTACTGGGATTTTTCACTGGGCTTGTTGCTTTTTGCAACTCTTTGTGCATTTACGCTAGGGTCATTTGGAACTGAAGGCAGATCCTTTCTTGAAGACATCAGACAGGCCGATTCCACAAGTATAATTTATGCAATGCTCGGTGGTGCCATCTGGAATCTAGGTACTCTTTTACTGGTTGCTGCGATTGCTGTTGCCGGTTTATCAGTGGGATTTCCTATCGGAGGAGGAATTGCCTGGGTACTGGGTATACTGGTAAATTATATGTTGGTAATTCTTGATCGCGGCAAACCTGAGGGGGATCCTTTTCTTATGTTCAGTGGCATAGCTTTCATTATTGCAGCAATTGTATTGAGTATGTTTTCATACCGCCGGCTTGCAAAACAAACCAGTAAACCCTCGCTTAAAGGTATTGTTTTGTCGGTATGTGCAGGTTTGCTTATAGCATTTTTCTATGGCTTTGTGGTAAAGTCTATTGATAATACTTTTGTTAAGGGAGGCACTGGAAGCCTGACTCCCTATACAGCTGTTTTCTTCTTTTCGGTTGGAATATTTATAAGCAGCTTCTTTTTCAACCCGATATTTATGCGTTACCCTGTTCAAGGAAGCAGGGTCAGAATGGCCGAATATTGGAAAGGAAATATAAAGACGCATTTCTCAGGTATTCTTGGTGGTTTTATCTGGATGTTGGGTATGGTTATGAGCTTTATGGCTGTTGGTGCTGCCGATCCGGCAATCTCCTATGCCCTCAGCAATGCGGCTCCGGTGGTCGCAATCCTTTGGGGAATTTTTGTATGGAAGGAATTTAAGGAAGCGCCCGCAGGAACAAACAGGCTTTTACTTCTTATGTTTATTTCGTACCTGATAGGGCTCACTCTCATTACACTTTCTCATTGAGATTCACTCTGATCAATAGTGCCATAATATTAAATAAACTTAAATTATTGGTTCAAAGCATTGGTATCATTTAAAAAAAATCCGCATATGAAGACGCTTCTATTTCTTATCACGCTTAGTTTGGTTGGTTTGGCTAATGCTCAGGAAGTAAAGTGGGTAGGCCCCTCAGCAAACATAAACTCCGGAAAGCTTAAAATATCAGATAACAAGCGTTTTCTGATGTATGAAGATGGCACTCAATTTTTTTACCTTGGATGCACAGCCTGGGAATTGTTTCATCGCTTGAACATAAGTGAGGCTGAACATTACCTTGAAAACCGCAGGGAAAAAGGTTTTACGGTTATTCAGGCAGTAGCTCTGGGAGAATTGGATGGATTGAATACTCCCAATGCTAATGGAGACAGACCTTTTCTTGACAATGACTTATCAAAGCCCGACAGAAAGTATTGGAAACATGTTGATGATATCATCCGAATTGCTGAAACCAAAGGATTGTATATTGGTTTCCTACCAACCTGGGGCGATAAGGTAGATAAGCAATGGGGAGTGGGTCCGGTACTATTTGACGAAAAAGCTGCCTTTTCATATGGAGTTTGGATAGGTAACCGCTATAAAGATTCTCCTAATATTATTTGGGTTAACGGCGGGGACCGTAATTGTGCAGCGGGAAACACTGCTGCTTGGAACGCTCTTGCCATGGGCATAAAATCTGTTGATACAAATCATCTTATGACTTTTCACCCCTGGGGAGGAACTACATCATCGGCATGTTTCCAGGATGCTGAATGGCTTGATTTTAACATGCTTCAATCGGGTCATGGTGAGAGGTTCTCATCAAATTACCTGATGATACAATCGGATTATTCAAGAACTCCCATAAAACCTTGCCTCGACGGAGAACCTTGTTATGAGGATCACCCTATTAACTGGAATCGTGATAATGGCTTTTTTGATGATTTCGATGTTCGTAGAGCTGCCTATCTGGCAGTTTTTGCCGGAGCTCATGGTCACACCTATGGTGCTCACCCCATCTGGCAGATGAAGAAAAGCTTTCATGAACCTATTGGTGGTGCCCGACATAACTGGGACGAGGTTCTTGATCTGCCGGGAGCATGGGATATGATCCATCTGCGCCGTTTGATGCTTTCTCGCCCTTATTTCAGCAGGGTTCCTGATAATAGCCTCGTAAAATCAGCAGAGTATGGTGGTGTTAATCCTGTTCAGGCTTGCCGGGGCGATGGCTACGCATTTATATACCTACCTGCCAACCGTGGCGTGGAAGTCGATTTAAATGCCCTTAAAGCTGAAACCGTTAATGCCTGGTGGTATTGCCCACGAACAGGAAAAGCAACACGCATCATGGGCGCAGAATCGAAAGGTAACCGGTATTTTAATGTTCCTGTTCCGGGAATTGACTGGGTGCTTGTTCTCGATGATGCTTCGAGGGAATTTCCAACTCCGGGACTGCCTTTGAAAGATACTAAATAAACTTACTCTACCATTATGAAAGCAGGTCTGAGCTCTTACACCTATACATGGTCTGTTGGCGTTCCCGGCAATATGCCTGAAAACCCGCTCTCCGCCTTCGATCTTGTGAGCCTTACAGCAGATCTGGGGTTAAGCGTACTTCAGATGGCCGATAACATGCCTTTGCATCTTTTTAGTGCAGAGGAACGCCAAAAGCTTAAAGAATGGGCATTACAAAAGGGTGTTGCTATTGAAACAGGTATAAAGAGATTGGACAATAAAACACTTGAAACCTATCTCCCGCTGGCTTCCTTTTTCGATTCTCCTTTTCTCCGAATAGTTATTGACGATGCAGACTATAAACCAGGAATCCCTGAAATAAAGAGTATAATCCGGAATGCATTGCCAGAACTATATCGGAGGAATATCAGGCTTGCCATCGAAAATCACGACAGGCTTACCTGCAGGCAGTTTATGGAAATTGTTGAGGGCACCGACCCTGATCGGGTAGGGATTTGCCTCGATACAGTTAATTCCCTTGGGGCAGGAGAGGGACTGGAAACGGTAATCGGGTGGCTGGCTCCTCATGCAATTAATTTTCATGTTAAGGAATTTAACATTCGGAGAGCTGATCATAAAATGGGGTTTGTAGTGGAAGGAGCAATTCTGGGTGAGGGTATGCTGCCTCTTGAAGATATTCTCTCTAAGCTGGGAAAGAATTGCAATACAGCTATCCTGGAACAATGGACCCCTTTTGCGGAAAATTTATCAGAAACGATTAAGAAAGAGAAGCAATGGGCTGAAAAGAGCGCTAAGTATTTATCGGAGATGTTGACAAGTATAAAGTACTAATACAATTTATAAGATATAAACCAAATATTACCGAAATGATAAAAATAGCATTAATCGGAGCGGGAGGCAAAATGGGGATGCGGCTGGCACACAATCTTATTCATTCTGCCTATGAAACTGCATATTGCGAGATTAGCGATACCGGCATCGCAAGGCTCAGGGAACTGAATATTCTTATAAC
>CAMAZH010000032.1 GCA_945863035.1 Chitinophaga pinensis
TTTTAATAATTACTTTTATCCCCTATGGAGTACCTGTATATCATATGCATAGGCTTGTTGGTTTTCTTCTCTTTTTCATTGTTGACAAAAAGAAACAAGCCACTCTCCGAGCATATATTTTCATATTGGATTATTCTTCTCCTTGTAACTGAACTGTCCTTTTTTGTACATGTAAAAGGTCTTTCTGGTAGCTACCCTCTGTTTATAACGCTTATTTGCGATTCTCACCTTCTTCAGGGGGTTATTCTTTATCTTTATGTAAGAGCTTTTACCGATCCGGGTTTCAGGCTTCGCCCCGTGCATCTGTGGCATCTAATGCCGATGATGTTTCAGATTGTTGCCAAGCTATTGCTCAATTTTGTTTATGGTGAGATGGATTGCTATAATGAGGGAGGTTGTGTTGATGAGGATAATATTTACGTTACCCTTACCTATGTCTATAAATATCTGGTAATTGGAACCTATATAGCATTTACCTGGGGAGTGGTTGTTCGTTACCGTAAAAACAGCCTCTCTCCCCGCGATGTAATGAGGGCCAATTGGGTCAAGCAGATTACCCAAGGTGTCGTTTTTCTTTTCTTTGGAGTGCTAGTGCTTCAATTGGGAAGAATCCTGATGCCTAACCTCTTCTGGGAACGTATGCTGCTGGGAAATACCCTGGCTACTCTGTTTATTTTTATTTTCCTGTATATTGGGAACAGCTACACCTATCTTTTTGTTATGCCCTCAAAAAGCAGATTCAAAAATCTCAGCGAATCCTTTAACCCTAATAACTGCAAGCAGGCTGCCGTTAAAACCGAAATGGAAGATTTATTTGCAAATCTTTCCGGTTTCATGGAAAAGGAAAAACCCTTTGTGAAACCGCAGCTTACAATCAAAGAACTGTCTGAGCTTTCGGGTATTCCGGCTGCTTCCCTTTCACAGGCAATAAACAGTATTACCGGAAAAAGCGTGACCGATTACATTAACACCTATAGGGTTAATGGGCTTAAAGAAAAACTAGATGACCCGCGCAATAAAAATTACAAAATTATGGTTCTTGCCGAAGAGTGTGGCTTTGTGTCGAAAACAACACTAATCCGCATTTTCAGGCAGCAAACCGGCATGACTCCAGGGGAATATCAGAACCGGATCAGGAAGGGGACGCCGGATTCAGCATCCTGATAAATACTCGGCATCTGAATAAATAAAAATGATTATGAAAAAGCTTCTGCCCGTCCTCCTTGCGATCAGCATTTTCAGCATCGCCATGGCCTTTCTTGAAACCGCAGTTGTAGTTTACCTGCGCGAACTCTTGTATCCTGAAGGCTTTAAATTCCCCCTGGCCGCAATGCCCGCAAATCTGATGCTTACTGAAATCCTTCGCGAGGCAGCAACCATCCTGATGCTTTTGGGTGCGGGAGTTCTCGCCGGTAAAACTTTCAGTCAGAAATTCGCTTGGTTTATTTACGCTTTTGCGGTCTGGGATATCTTTTACTACGTCTTTCTTAAGTTGCTCATCAACTGGCCGGAATCTTTTCTAACCTGGGATGTGCTTTTTCTCATACCCACAACATGGACCGGCCCGGTGCTCTCGCCGATTATTGTATCCCTTACCATGATTGCCCTTGCAATGGTAATTCTGGTCTTTGCATTCCGGGGCGCGAAAACCCGGATTAAGCCGTCCGAATGGTTATTATTGTCATTCGGCTCTCTGATTGTTATCCTTGCCTTTATATGGGACTATTCCAGCTTCATTCTGACCTATTTCACGCTTGGAGATCTGTGGTCCTTGCCTGATAAAGATAGGCTTTACGATACCGCCATGAAGTATATTCCTCTTAAATTCAATTGGCTGATTTTTGCCTCGGGGGAGGTGACCCTGGTTGCTACCATAATCAAGTACTATAGAAGAATCGAAAGAAGTAGGCAGCAATTGCATCAAACCACTTTTTCGAAATGACATTTATTCTTCCATTCCCTCCGCTTTCTTATCGTAAAATATTAATTCTGACCCTCTAATCCTCTGAAAATATTGGATAAATATTAGCAGCTATTTATTGTGTTTGTAATTTCCATGGATTTGACACGAAAGTGCATAGAACAAGCATTCAAAATTTCTTTTTTTGTCTATCATAATCAGGCTGGCATTGTTAAATCTGAGTTTGCTCAATCAACTTTATTGAGACAACAATGATTTGGAAATACACATTTTTTTTATTTTCTTGTTATCCAAAAGTTGGTGTTCAAAAAATCGACTTGATTCCTCCCTTAGAATGATTGATGAGCATGGTGAAGAGGATAGTGGTTCACAATTAGTATTGCTTTAATGGTTCCTGGAATAGCTTTTTGAGCAGTCTTGCAGAAACATTTAAGCCCATTGAATAAGAAATACTTTCTCTATGTATAAAATCGCAGTGGATCATAAGTTGGAAATCATTTTCTATTCGCATAGCGGTAGGATTCCAAGAAGGGAGATAGGGGATGCCTGGGCAGAATTGTTGCTGATGGATGAGTTTGTTAAGCTGAAATACAACCTGCTTTCGGATTACAGAAATTCCGAATTCGATTTTGCAGTTGACGATACAGACATGGTTTGGGAATATTTTTACTCAATCCGCGAAATTCTTAAGGGGAAAAAGGAAGCCGTGCTTACCGATAGTCCACTTACAACCGCAATATCCTCATTATTCGAAAACGATGCCTACAATAAAATAGGATTCGATGTGAAGGTCTTCACAACCGAAAAATCAGCCATCAAATGGCTGGAGAAAGTATAGCGGGGTAGGGAACTTTTTAAGTGTATATCATTTGGCTGAGGGCTGGGAAGTTATCAGGGAAGAGCACAACATAAATTTCCGCCAACAGGTCAGGCACAACCCTCAACAACTTATTTTTTGATGGGCTTCCAATGAAGCAAAAACCCCAAGCAGCCAAAATAATCTTCAGTAATCTCTTCTTCGGCATTAGTTGCCAGAACCGAGATCTCAATCATAATTCGTCTTGTGGTTTCAATATTCAGTTCAACTACTTCGGAGAAGTCGTTTTTCTCGTTGTCAAAAATCACCTCCCTTGTAACCCCATCGCTCAGAATGTAATGCACCGGCATAAACATGTCGGTGGTGCAGAAAATCAGTTTGTAACTTCTGTCGCCATAGAAAATAACATTATAAACCAGCTTATCCCCAACTCCAATTACATTGCTTCTCGATTGACCGTCCATTTTATAGGAAGGCCCCGGATATTGCATGCAAGAGCCATACAGATGAAACTTGTTGCAGCTTTGGCTGAAAGCGTTGCTGCTTGTGAAAATGGACAGAAATACGAAAATTATTATATAGGAAAGATTTTTCATTTTGCTAAATTTCAATGGTTTACCCTAATAACTAACAATGCCTTTTCTTATCTCACTAACCTTATTCTTCAGGTTAATAAAATTAGCTTCATTCATCTTAAACTCTTCGCCTCCCTGTATCGAAACTTCACCCGATGGATTTTGAGTAATCACGGTTTTTGAACCGTTCTTTTCCAATTCGTTAAAAATAGAGGATATTTCAATCAGATAATTGATGATTGTTTTGTCGGCTTCATTAAGGGTTGCGCTTTTTGCTTTTTCGAGTAGGTTGTCTACCGGAAAACGCATGTCTGAAAGCAATGCCAACGATTCGTTATCCTCTGAGTAGCTGCCAATGGATTGAAGCGCAATAAAAAGACTTTCAATATAGGCACCTGCAGATACCTGGGCAATCGTGTTTTCCTTGCCACCGGTTTCCAGGAACTCGAGCATATTGCTGAAAGCTTCATTTGAAATGTTGGCAAGTGAGTCAAGCTTTCCTGCGTTAGCTTTGGAACGTACCAGGAGCGACTCGAAAATGGTAGATGATATTCCGGTCTCAGTGCTTAAGGCTTGAACGGCTTCCAGATAATTCACTGTCTCAGCCGATCTTTCAAACAAAGCCGAGTATGCCATGTCGGTGATATAAACCCCCAGGTTCAGGGTCTGGGCTTTGGAACCAATGTATTTGTCTTTATTCAGGGGAGAGTTCAAAAGATCTGGGTTGTACTGGAAATCGGCGCTGTAAAATCTCAGGAGAATTTCTCCCGGCGACGGCAGAAGGAATAAAACCGATTCCTGATCCGAGGCATTCTCACCCATCGAATCTGCATAGTTTTCAGATTGGCTGTCATTTTTGGTCTGCGCATTTTTGCAACCGCTATTCCCGGCAATAAGTCCGGTGAAAGCGCAAAGCCAAAATATTGTCTTAACGTTGTTCATACATTCTTCTTTTAGAAAATTCTATACTTCAGTGGCCATAAATCACAGTATCAAATATTGAGCCGCATTTAAAACTGTTTGCTATATATCTTTTCCCCGGAAAAGAATATCCGTTAAAAATATGAATAAAATGTATGTTTTGCATAATAAAACTCAAAAATTTCCTTTTTCATTTTTGTTTGCCTATTGAGGAAATTATATTCAGAGCCTTTTTGAGGAAACCGGTAATAAGGGAAAAATAGAGGAAAATGGTCATGAGCCATAAGACCGAAATGTTAAACCATAAGGTGTCGATCTCCCATGAGCCAATTCGCTTAACCCCGGAATAGAACTGGGCACGGCCGACAGGAGATAGGGGATATTGGTAAATCGGGGAATCTTTTCTTATAAAACGACCCTTATGGTCTGTTATCTTTATCATTTCATTGGTGTTTAACACCATCTCGGCAACACTCCGGTTAAAATTGTCCTCTTTTAAACGGATGAAATCATCACTTGAAATCCCCTGCCTCTTCATATCCTCATAAACCCCGTCTTTTTCGGTTATGAGGGAGTTGGTCTTCTTAATGAGAATTGTCTTCAAACTGTTTAAGAACTCATGGATGCTTTTTAAATTCAGTTCTCCTGCCTCATTTTCAACCTCAAATCCAGGTATCATAGTACTGAATTCTTTTTGAAGATCATTTATGGCATTCCGAATAAGGGAGTTTGTTTCCTTTACCTTCGGGATATCAGAATTCAGCCTTATAAGTCTCTCGTAATCATTGAGCTTGTTGTAAACAGCAGGAATTAGAAAGTTCAACTCAAAGGATAGATTTGCGAATTCCCGATCTATTGGGTAATAGTTCACCTGAAATGCGTTGTCCTTAAACTGGCTGACCATCAGCGCCTCATACGCCCATCGTGAAGCCATCATGTCGCCCACAACGGGAACATATTGATTTGATGATATGCTGTAATGCATCTTATCGTACTTTACGATAATCCCTGATAAGAGAATAAGAGGCACCAAAATAAAAGGAATGGTAATGTAGATGGCAATTACCGATTTTAAGGAAGCTGAAATATTCAATCCCAGCATAATAGCAAAACATGCAGTTGAAAACAAAACCAACCAGTAATTGAGCGTCATCCCTTTAATCTCCAGGATTCCGTTGCCCAAAAGTACAAAAACGATCATCTGTAGGGCCGACAAAACAAACAGAAACGTTATTTTCGAATTGAAGTAGGAGGCCCTGCTCAGATTCAAAAACTTTTCCCGCTCCAGTATTCGGCTGTCTTTAATTATTTCTTCTGCGCTGATAATAAGCCCTATGAATAATGCCACAATCACAGCCATAAAGATGTAGGCGGGTATATTCACGTTGTTTATAAACATATACTCCCATGGATCGGATTCGTTCCCGCTTACATATTTGGTGAAAAAACCAAGAATTAGGGCCAGGATGGGGGAAATAAAAACAGCAAAGAGTGAATATTGCCTATCGGCCAGCTTGCTGAAGAAGTTTCGCTGCGAATAGGTCGCGAATTGCTTTATGAAGGTGGGCGTTTTGAAACGGGTAGAGGGAACTTCGGTGTTCCTGGATATCACTTTCTCCTCGCTTTGCAGATTCTTGCGGAACATCTCGTACCAGGTGGCCGGCGAAATTACCCGCTCACTGGTGTACTCGCCCAATTCATTAACGCGTTTAGCCTCTATTACCTTTAAAATCTCGTCGGGCTGAACATTTCCGCAATACGGACATTCTATTTCGGCGGCATCAATGCGATTCGCAATGTCTTTCAGATAAGAAAAAGAGTCCAGGGGATTCCCAAGATAAACAGGGAACCCTCCTTTATCGAGAATCAATAGCTTGTCGAGCATCTTGAATATTTCGGAGGAGGGCTGATGGATGTTCAGAATGACAATTTTACCTTGAAGCGACAAGTCTTTCAACAATTGCAACACGTTTTCGGAGTCCGTTGAGGAAAGGCCGGTAGTGGGCTCGTCGGCCAATAAAACCAAAGGCTCCTTAATCAGCTCCAAGGCGATGTTTAATCGTTTTCTTTGGCCTCCGCTAATAAACTTATTCAGCGTGGATCCAACCTTAAGGTCTTTAATGTAAAACAGGTCGAGATTGTTGAGGTATTTTAAAACGGCAGCTTCTATTTCAGCATCATCCTGATCCCCCAAACAGAGTTTGGCGTTGTAATAAAGATTCTGGTAAACCGTAAGTTCCTCAATCAGTAAATCGTCCTGAGGCACATACCCGATAATTCCTTTTATTCCCTTTTTATCGGAATGCAGATCGTGACCGTTTATAAGGATTTTCCCATTTTCGAGACTGTAACTGCCGTTGAGGACTTTTAGAAGCGTCGATTTCCCGGTTCCGGATCCTCCCAGGATACCCAGCAAATCACCCGATTCTGCCGTGAAACTAAACCTCTGAATCCCGTTCGGGCTTTTCGGGAACTTGAATTCAATATTCTCGGCCGAAAGAAGTATTTTCTGAAAAGTCTTTGTCTTAAGAAAGCCCGACTCGATGTCGCTGTAGTACAAAGGCGCGAAATTTTCGCCTTTCAGAGCCGAACCCTTCGGGAAAATATAGATATGCCCAGGGAAAACGTGTTTGCTGCTTAACTCAATCTTTTCAATCCCGCTGTAATAAAAGAGGATCAAATCGCATTGATTGATTTTCAGGAAGAAGAATTGCCCGCTGAGGTTTTCCTTGTGTAGGAAGTTGATTTTGGTGAAGCTGAAGGAATTGATACTGCTGACAACCAAAAGCCTTTCTTTTTGCGGGATCTTGTAAAACTTTTCAGTAATGAATATTCTGCAATTGTTGTATTCCTCATCGTAAATCATTAAATCCTCAGCAATGGTCTTTACCATGTCTGAAATGGTTTGCCGGAAATCATCGGAGGAATCGGAATACTCGTCGAAATATTTGGAGAACTGAATCAAACTTACAACGATCAGGTATTTACCTTTTATATGAAGTCCCTGATTGATTTCCCTGCAAATCGACAGGACCTGAACCGACATTAAGGATGTAATCTTCGATTCGTTCAGCCCGTTCAAAACGGTAAGTTTGCTGATCTCCTTGTCAAATACAATTAGAGACTGGTCTACGATTTTATGGTTAAACTGGGTTTTCAGGAAGGAAAACACAAAATTCCTTGAAAGAACTGTGGCAACATCCTTATTTATGATTGCAAGAATGGCAAACAATTTCATTAAGGCAGTCAACATCGATTCTGTCATGGCCTACTAAGTGCTTTGTTTATTTATCTTCAAAGGGGAACAGCATTTGGGTGGATACTTTTTTATCCTCATTCTGAGCGATTATGATTTTTCCCCCATGTGAAATCATAATCTGTTTCGCCAGAATCAATTCGATCCCGGGAGTGAAATCATCCGACTTATGGTTGCCTGAAAAAAAGTTCATCATATTGTCAATCTGGTGGGAAGAGTAGAAACTTCCATCGTCAATGATTTCCAATCGTTTGAAATCACTCGACTCCCCGAATTGAAGCTGAATATTGCCGTTCTTTTCGGTGTGTTTGAGCGAATTCATTAAAAGTGTTGTCAGACAAGCCATTAGCAGGTCGTATTCCCCCTTTACCAAAACGTCCTGATCTTGTTCCTTGAAAATAACATTAATCATGAACTTGTCGAGCAAGTTCTTGTTTTCCAGTACACATAGTTCCGTCAACTCTCTAAGCGAGACATTCTTTAACTCTATCGGCGAATTGTTTTCCTCGTTGAGCCTTGCCAGCTGGTTCGCGGCAAAAGAAAAACTCTCAAGTCGTGAAACCGATGTGTCGAGATAAAAAAGCAGTTCGCTTAAATCATTTGATCCGATCCGGTCTTTGAGCATGTGAACAGCGCTCATAATCTTATTTATGGGGGATCTGATTTCGTTGGTTATAATATTCAGGTATCGCGTTTTTGACTTGTCAAGGTCCAGCAATTCGCTGTTTACCCTGGCGAGTTCCTTAATCATCTTTTTGTTGGAGATCCGCAGATTATAAACTTCGATTGCTTTATTAAGCGACATCTTCACTGCCTCAGAGTCAAACGGCTTATTGAAAAATCCGTAGATTTCGCCCTTATTGATCGAATCCACAACCGTTTTGTAGTCGGTATAGGCCGTAAGGATAAAACGCATCATATCGGGAAATTCGGTTTTCACGATTTCCATCAGCTCGGTTCCCGACATCTCGGGCATGCTTTGGTCGGAAATCAGCACGGCAAATTCTTTTTCCCGCATTAATTCCAGTGCCTTCTTTCCTGAATCGGCTATTGAAACATTAAAATGATCTTTGAAAAGGACTTCAAAAAGGATCAAATTGTTTTCAATATCATCCACATAGAGAATGTTAGGCCTTTGATCAACTTGCTTTTCCATGGTTGTTCTTCATTTTGGAACTGGATCTTTATTGAAAAATCAATTTGCAATAGTAAATAAGTTTGCACTGAATTGAAAAAAATACGATTTTTTTTCAGTGAGAAAATTAGTCAATTATTATTAATATCCGCCCAAATAATAAAAAAATGAGCATTCAGGGGAGGGCTGTATTTAATATCATAAAGGATTGTTGGAATTATTATCAAACAAATAGTATTATTGTGCGTACAAACTTTGTTCTTGAATTCAATTCAATGGGGATGAATAGATATTTTTTGTTAAGCATCTTACTGCAGCTTGTAATAATGTGCAATAATTCAGCGATGGCACAAGCTGATACCATAAAGTATGAAGGGGTTAAGGTTATTGTCCCAACAAATGAGAAAATTGAAAAGGATAATACCTATTTCTTCATTTCTGGAGGGTATCAAATCCCGGCCTGGTATAGGGTTCCAATGATTCCGGAGTTCCCTGTGAATATGGTGGTGGATGGGAATATGAACGTGAAAGCCTCAGGCTGGTTCGCCGGAGCGGGCCTAATGAAACGGACAAGGACGCGGTTTGAAGTGGGAATTACTGCGGATTTTTTCAAAACCATTATTCCGGTTGCTTATGGTGGTCAAAGATCGACAAGTGACTGGGTTCTTGAACAAAGCGGCGTGCTAACCACCGATGTTATTGAGAACAATATAAACAGAATGGGTGAGGTTATCTCTATCCGTGCCACGGTGCGTTATAAAATACCAATAGGCAAATTTAGGGTTTGGGGAGGGGTTTCCCCTGGGACATTCTCCAGCAAAATCTACTTTCAGCAAGACGGGAAGGCCGAACCCCTTGGAAACTACAGACAAACTTTATTGGGACTAAACTATCAGGCCGGTGTTGATCTGGCGGTTAAGAACAAAAAGGGAAAAAATTTGATGCTATTTACTTTTTTTTCCGATTTTGCTGGCCCTATGGTGGAAGAAAGAATGATCAGCCTGTTTAAGCCCGGTTGGGAGTTCCTTAATACTAAAGGCAATTTTATTATGAATCCGGTACGATTGGGTTTTGCTGTAGGCTTCCACTAGAGTTTTGCTTGCCTTCAGAAATGGCTGAAATTAATGAATAACCAACATAAATCGATCCTATGAAGAAAAGAAATAATGTAATTATCCTGGCCATGGTTCTGGGTTTGATAATGTACTTATTGGATGCAGTTGTTTTTTACTTCTTGCGTGGGATTGATGTCTCGTTTTTACAAGCTTTGCTCACTAATATACCCATTCAGGAAGTTTATAGCAGGCTCATTATGGTTGTGGGCGTTTTTGTTTTCGGCCTACTGATGTTTGGGAAAATCAATGAGATATTTCTCGACAGCAATACCTTTTTTAATCATTCGAATAAGGATGCGAAAACGCTGATGGATCATCATTTTATGTCCAGCCTGTCTTACCAGGTGAGAACCCCCCTGAATGCAATAATCGGGTTTTCCGAATTGTTGGAAAGACCGGATATTTCGCCTGATTCGAAAGCCATTTATCTGAGCCATATAAATTCCAGCAGCAAATATCTCTTATTGCTTGTTGACAACCTGTCGGAAATTTCAAAAATTGAATCCGAGAAATTTGTGATTAAAAAGGTGGCGATCAATGTCAATAAGCTGTTGGGGGAGATGTTCCGGATTTTCGAGATACAGAAAGGAGAACTCGGGAAAAACAATATTCAGCTGTATGTTGAAAATGTGCGATCGGATGAGGAACTTGTCATTATGACCGATCCTCAGCGATTAAAATTTGTTTTGAATAACCTGATGGAAAGCGCCTTTATTCACACAAAACAAGGTGTGGTGAAAATCGGTTACACCAAAAAAGACAACGGGTTTATCGAGTTTTTTGTTAAAGATACGGGTGCAGGTTTTTCCCAGGAGCGGTTGGAAGTTATATTCGAGCGATACAATAAGCTAACCGACAACTATAACCTTCCCTTTGACGGGTCTGTAATCCGATTGGCAATTTCAAAAAGTCTGGTGAAACTGCTGGGAGGGGAAATCCGGGCCGAATCGCATGTAGGGGAGGGGGTTTCGATCTATTTTACAATTCCGTTTGTTGAAGCAGCGAAGTCTAAAGCAGCGGTTCCGGTGAAAAAAGTTATTGATCTTGGCAGAAAAACAGCCGATAGCATTGAAAGGGACTGGTCGGGCAGATTCCTGTTAATTGCTGAAGATGTTGATTCGAATTATATATACCTGGAGGAAATCCTGCGACCCACAAAAATTACAGTATTATGGGCTAGGAATGGGAAGGAGGCGTTGGATATGGTAAGAGCAAATGAGAAAATCGAGCTTGTGCTGATGGATATCCTTATGCCGATAATGGATGGTTATGAAGCGTCAAGAGAAATTAAAAAAGTCCGACATGATTTGCCAATTATTGCTCAAACAGCATATTTTGTGGAAGACAAATCCAGAGACGAGGAGAACAGAAACTTCGATAAGTATCTGATTAAGCCGCTCTGGGCTCCGCAGCTGCTTAAAGCAATCGACAGCTATCTTGCCTGATAATCTTCTGTATGTCACTAATCTCAAGATTCAGTTTTTGCAATTTCTTATTTGACATTAAGAAAAATAACCTATCTTGTTATCGATGCTATCCACGTGAATGTGAAATATAAATCATACAAATACCATGAACACTATAACCATTCAACGAACAACAAACTCTCCGGATATCCTTCTGGATGCCAAAAAAGGACTTATCGAGATAAAAGGGGCTTCATTCCTGGAGGACAGCTCAGCGTTTTACAACCCGATTCTTGATTGGGTGGCTGAATATGTTAAATCGCCGGTTGATACAACCGTAAATGTTGAGCTAACATATTTCAACTCCTCAGCCGCGAAACTGCTTCTTACTATTTTTAAAACTCTTGGGGTAATCGAGAAAAAGAACCTAAGCCTGAAGGTAAACTGGAGCTATTCGGAAGATGACGAGGATATTAGGGATTCAGGACATGATTTCTCCAAATTGTCAGGGATAAAATTCAAAATGATCGAAAGCGACGGTCCCGATAACGACTAAAAAAAACTGGGGTTGAAATTGTCTTTCAACCCCAGCTTGATTTGAGATTCTATTGTAATGTGCTGATTTAAATGTTTTTCGAAATCCAATCGCCAACCTCAGAGGTTTTGTAGGATTTTCCTTCGGCAATATCTACTGTAACTACACCAGCTGCAAGTGATTTGTCTGTCGCATCACGGATGGCTTTTGCTTCTTCCTGTAAATCAAGAGCAAGTTCGAGCATCATGGCTGCGGAAAGTATTGTTGCAACGGGGTTTGCAATATCCTTTCCAGCTGCTTGTGGGTAGGAGCCATGAATGGGCTCAAAAACGCTGGTGTGAATTCCAACTGATGCGGAAGGTAAAAGCCCAAGCGATCCGGTAATAACGCTTGCTTCATCGGAAAGGATATCCCCGAACATGTTTTCAGTAACCATAACGTCAAACTTTTTCGGCCACTGTATAATCTGCATCGCTGCATTATCAACAAACATATAGTCAACGGCAATGTCTTTGTAGGAGGGTTCCATCTCCTGAACCGTCTCTCTCCATAATCTGGAGGTGGCAAGCACATTGGCTTTGTCGACAACGGTAAGCCTTTTGTTCCTTTTTGCTGCATACTCAAAGCCCAGCTTGGTGATGCGAATAACCTCGTCCTTTGTGTATGTACAAGTGTCAAAAGCCTTGGTAAGGTCTTCTGATCTTCCTTTCTCCCCAAAATATATACCGCCCGTTAACTCGCGAATGACCACGAAATCCGCACCATCCACCAAGTCGGGACGTAGCGGTGATTTGTGAATAAGCGACTTAAAGGTTGTGACAGGCCGTATGTTGGCGTACAATCCCAGTTTTTTTCTCATGGCGAGAAGGCCCTGCTCAGGTCTGACCTTGGCCTTCGGGTCGTTGTCGTACTTGGGGTCGCCAATGGCACCAAACAGAACCGCATCCGAATTCATGCAAAGGTCGAAAGTCTCATCCGGGAATGGGTTTCCAACAGCATCAATGGCACAGGCACCCACCAGAGCACTTGTGAAGTGAAACTTGTGATTATACTTTTGGCCAACAGCTTCAAGCACTTTAATGGCTTGTTCAATAATTTCGGGGCCGATACCATCACCTGCGAGTACTGCGATTTTGAATTCCATGACGAATTAGAGTTTTGAGTTAAAAAGTAAATTACTGGCTGATATGCTTTCCATGTTTGTAAAGAGAAATTTCATTTGGAATGGAAACCTCAATCTTTTGAGTTCTCCATTTCATCAATAATATTCAACATTTTCAATGTTCCTTTGATTGCTGCAACCGTTTGGTCGGAGTCGAGTCCACGGGTTTTTATGATCTTCCCGGAATAGTCCCATGTGATAGAGCATTCAACAAGTGCATCGGTTTTACCTCCTGGAGGAATCGTAACCACGTAGTCGGTAAGCACCGGGTGTTTCTTTTCCAGCTTATCGTAAATTTTCCAGAGGGCTTTCATAAATGCATCGTACTGACCATCACCCGAAGCCGTTTCTTCATAGCTGGCGCAATTTATTTCAATACTTAGGGTTGCCATAGAACGTAAGCCCTTTGCGACGGAAAGCGAATAGTTTTTAATTTTGATGTTCTGATTGACTTTTTCGCTTTTCAGGACGTCTGAAATGATATACGGAAGATCTTCTTTGGATACCGTTTCCTTCTTGTCTCCCAACTCGATGATCCGTTCTGTGACCATTTTCATTTCATCCTTGCTGAGCTCAATACCAAGTTCTTCCAGATTTTTTATCACACTGGCTTTTCCCGACATCTTGCCAAGTGCGTATTGGCGTTTTCTGCCAAATCGTTCAGGGAGCAGATCGTTAAAATACAGATTGTCTTTCTGGTCTCCGTCGGCATGAATACCACTGGTTTGGGTAAAGACATTTTCGCCGATTAGCGGCTTGTTTGCCGGTATCCGAATCCCGGAGAACGATTCGATAAACTTGCTGACCAGGTATAATTTATCTTCCTGAACCGACATTTCATATTTGAAATGGTCCTTAACTATTCCTATAACGCTTGAAATCGGAACATTGCCGGCCCTTTCGCCCAATCCGTTAATGGTGGTGTGTATTCCGGTTATCCCTGCACTTACAGCTGAGAAAACATTTGCTGTTGCAAGGTCATAATCGTTGTGGGCATGAAAATCGAATCCGAGTTTTGGATAGCGGGTCTTCATGTCGAGACAGAATTTGTAGGTCTCCTCATGGTTCAGAATTCCTAAAGTATCCGGTAACATGAACCTGTCGATATTTTCATTCTGCAGACTGTCGAGCATCTGGTACATGTATTCGGGGGAGTTTCTCATGCCATTCGACCAATCTTCGAAATAGATGTTAACCCGAATACCCATTGCTTTGGCTGTTTTCAAAAGGCCTTTTATATCTTCAATGTGTTGTTCGGGGGATTTGCGAAGCTGATGTTGACAATGTTTTAAGGATCCTTTGGTAAGCAGGTTGATCACTTTTCCGCCGGCATTCTCGATCCACTTGAGGGAGATGTCACCATCAACAAACCCCAGAACCTCTACTTTTTCAATAAAGCCATGCTCTTTGGCCCAAGCGAAGATCATCTTTGCACCTTTATATTCTCCCTCGGAAACGCGGGCAGAGGCAATTTCTATACGGTCAACCCTCAAGTCCTCAAGCAAAAGCTTTGCCATAGTAAGCTTTTCCGTTCCTGTAAACGACACGCCGGAGGTTTGTTCCCCATCCCGAAGTGTCGTGTCCATTATAGTAATCTTCATGGTTTTTGTTTTTTAAAATAAATGCGAACCAACGTGCCGGTATTTCACCCCCGCTAGTCTTACCTTCTGAGGATGGTGAACCTCTTTGCTTTCTCTCATTCCGAGGCCCAATAATCCAATGTTACCTGTTCGTTATTTTTGGCCGAGCCTGACGACGCTAGATGACTTCCTCTTACTTTTTTTCAAAAGCCTCAATCTTGTCCTTCCGGCTCACGAGATAGTCAATATCCTCATATCCGTTCAAGAGGCACTCTTTTTTATAGGGATTGATGTCGAAAATTTCTTTTTCTCCCGTAGCCTCAAGGGAAATCTCCTGCTTGAGGAGGTCGACTTTGATTTTTGTGTCGGGGTCTTTTTCAACTTCTTTAAACATTTTTTCCAGAAAGTTCTCAGATACCTGTACGGGTAAAAGTCCTATATTCAGTGAGTTTCCTTTGAAAATGTCAGCGAAGAAGCTTGATACAACAACTTTAAAGCCGTAATCGTAAATAGCCCATGCTGCATGTTCGCGACTCGATCCGCTTCCGAAGTTTTTTCCACCAACCAGAATGGCACCAGAGTATTTGTTTTGGTTTAGCACAAACTCGGGTTTGGGGCTATTCTGTCCGTCGTACCTCCAGTCCCTGAATAAATTTTCTCCAAAACCATCGCGGGTTGTAGCTTTCAGGAAGCGTGCCGGGGTGATCTGATCGGTGTCGACGTTTTCTATGGGTAGCGGAACAGCTGAGGAAACGAGTGTTATAAATTTTTCGATTGCCATTTGATTGGGTGCTAATTGGTTAATTTAATTTACCTGACAGGTCTATAGACCTGACAGGTCTCTTGGGTCTACAATTTTGCCTGCAACCGCCACAGCGGCCGCTGTAAGAGGACTTGCGAGCATCGACCTTGATCCTGGGCCCTGACGGCCTTCGAAGTTTCGGTTTGAAGTGGTAACGGCCAGTTTGCCCTGTGGAATCTTGTCGTCGTTCATCGCCAGACAGGCTGAACAACCGGGCTGCCGAAGCTTAAAACCTGCATCCTCAAGTATTTTTGTCAGTCCTTCAGCATGTGCCTGTTTCTCCACCTGCTTCGATCCAGGAACAATCCATGCAGTAATATTATCGGCTTTCTTACGGCCTTTGACAAAAGCGGCAACCTCACGCAAATCCTCTATGCGCCCATTGGTACAGCTTCCTACAAAAACATAATCGACCGGTTTTCCTATTAACGATTCTTCATGCTTAAAGCCCATATATGCCAAAGCTTTGCTGAAGGTTATCCGATTGCTTGCCTCGATATCTTTTTCGGCGGGGATTTTCGCGGTAATCTTTAAACCCATACCCGGGTTAGTACCATAGGTTATCATGGGCTCAATATCGGCAGCATTGTAGGTCAACTCTGCATCGAAAACGGCATCGTCATCAGTCTTAAGCTTTTTCCACTGAGCAACGGCCTTGTCGAATTCAACACCTTGCGGCGCAAACTCACGACCTTTGATATATTCGAAAGTGGTTTCGTCCGGAGCAATTAACCCCCCTCTGGCTCCACTCTCTATGCTCATGTTGCAAATTGTCATGCGGCCTTCCATAGAAAGACTCCGAATGGCAGAGCCTGCATATTCAATAAAATAACCGGTGCCACCGCTGGCAGTGATCTTTGCAATAATGTAAAGAATAATGTCCTTTGCGGTAACGCCCTTGCCAGTCTTGCCTTCAACGTTTATTCTCATCCTTTTCGGCTTGGGCTGCATGATGCATTGAGAAGCCAGAACCATCTCAACTTCCGATGTCCCGATGCCAAAGGCAACGCTGCCAAATGCACCGTGTGTGGAAGTGTGACTGTCGCCACACACGATCGTCATCCCGGGCTGGGTGATACCAAGCTCCGGACCGATTACGTGAACAATGCCCTGATATGGATGGTTAAGCCCGTAAAGTGTAATGCCGTGACGGTTGCAGTTCTCCGTCAGCTTGGCTACCTGAAAAGCGGAAAGTTGGTCTTTGATGGGCAAATGCTGATCAACTGTTGGTACGTTATGATCGGGTGTTGCAACCGTGTTCTCTGGACGAAAAACATTAAGCCCGCGTTTCTCGATCCCTGCAAATGCCTGAGGACTTGTGACCTCATGCACCAGATGTTTGTCGATATATAAGATACTGGGCCCGCCGGCTATCTCTTCAATCACATGCGAATCCCAGATTTTGTCGAATAGTGTTTTACCTGCCAATGGATTATGATTTAATGAACTTTTTTCGTGTTGTTTATTGGGATGCAAATGTACGAAATATCTTAAATATTTCATCCAAAACACCCTGTCGCAATTACAATTTGTCAGATTTTATACCAATAAACGATTAAACCCGATATATTTGACGGGGGAATCTGACAAATTGAAATAGTTTATATCCCTGAGATTTCTTTTCCGCTGGAACTGGGAGAGTATCCGGAACAACCCTAATCTATAGGTTCAAGGCGGATAATCATACCGGGCGATTCCAATCCAACGTAGATATAGCCATCAGGGCTGACTTCTACATTTCTCATTCTCCCAATATCATAAAGCAGGGTTTCTTTATCTGTGACTTTATTGCCAGTAAGTTCCACCCGCTCGAGGTTTCGGAAGCGGAGGGAACCAATGAGTATATTCCCTTCCCAACCTTTATACTTGTCTCCCGTTACAAAACAGGTGCCCGAGGGCGCGATGGAGGGCACATAATATGTGGCAGGCTGTTCCATTCCGGCTTTTGCCGTGTCGGTTGTCAGGATGGATCCATCATAATTTATCCCAAAACTGATAACGGGCCATCCGTAGTTTTTTCCAGGTATAATGAGATTGAGCTCATCACCACCTTTTGGTCCATGCTCAGTTTCCCAAAGTTCGTCGGTAAAGGGGCTGATAACCAGTCCCTGCGGATTGCGGTGTCCGTAACTCCAAATGCTTTTTCTTGCCCCGGGAGTATTGTAAAAGGGATTGTCGGAAGGAATAGTCCCGTCATCGTTTAGACGATGGATTTTTCCGTTATCGGTTGTGAGATCTTGCGAGTTTGAAGATTTTCCGCGCTCTCCCACTCCAAAAAACATATAGCCTTTGCTGTCGAAGGTAATTTTACAGCCAAAATGGTGGCCGGTTCGTGAGTCGGGAAATGCTTTGAACAAGACCTCTTTGTCGGTGAGAGTGTTATCTTTCAGCCTGGCTCTCATGATGGCTGTACCCCAACCTTCGGATTGGTTTTCGGAAGGGGAGGTGTACGCAATATAAATCCATCCATTTTTGGCATAGTCCGGGTGCAACCTTATGTCCATCAGACCTCCCTGCCCAATAGCATGAATGTCGGGTAAGCCTTCGATTTCAGCAAGTAACTTGCCATTCCTGAAACGTAATAATTTGCCCTCGCGTTCTGTCACCAGTATATCTCCCCCGGGAAGAAAAGCCATTCCCCATGGGACATTAAGCCCGGTGATAATTGTATCAGGCCTTATTTTCAGCTTTTTAGTGGAATAGTAATCTTTATCGCCCAGACGGTTGAGCTTTTCCTGCCGACCCAGATCGAGGGTCTGATGAATATAATCCGAAATTGCCTTGGATTCGGTATCACTCAGGGCATCGCGGTACGAGGGCATTCCAAAATCGGGATAACCGGTACGAATGCTTTGGTTGATGTCATCGGGACTATGACCGTATTTCCACTTTCTGGATGTAAACCAGCTTAAATCATCGTAATGGCAACTTGCGCAGAAATTCGCGTAATTTTGTTTAGCACGAATCATTGTGGAATCCTCAATTCCAGGGTTTTCCGACAACTTCTTTATGCCCTTTTCGGTTTTGCCGGAGAAATTCGAAAAAGCCATGATAGCAAGAAGTAAAACAGATAATCCGATTAAAATATTTTTCATCTTTTTTCAATTAGTGTATTATCCAAATGTAATAAGCAAATTAAAAGCAATTTGGTTCAAAAAAGTATTCTTTTTTCTCTAGTTTCGGGAATTCCTCGGGTCATATGACGTTCAGCAGGTTTTATTGAAAAACGTACCTTAATCGGTAAATCCCAATGCTGAAATTGAATCGTATGCTTAAAATAAACAATGCGTTACGCTTCGGGATTCCGTTTGTTAAAAGTTCGTGCTGTTTGAAAGCGAATTGTTTGTTGCATACTCCTTATAGTTTTAACTAACTTTGTTCCCCAAATAAAAAACATTCTTATGCCTGAGCCGCGCAAATATAAAAAATCCGAAGAGTCAGCCAATGCCATATCGCACCTTTCGGGGGCATTGCTTTCGGCAGTGGCTTTGGTAGTAATGATAATTTTCTCCGCGCTCAGGGGAAATGCATGGCATATTGTTACCACTTCTATTTATGGAGCAACACTCGTCTTGCTTTATTTTTCCTCGGGTATGGCTCATGCGCTAAGGGAAGGAAAAGCAAAAAAGATGTTTTTTATCTTTGACAAAATATCCATATTCCTGCTGATTGCCGGAACCTATACGCCACTGTCACTAGTTGTGTTACACGGCTCCATGGGATGGGTGATTTTCGGGTTGGAGTGGGGAATGGCACTGGCTGGAATTTTCATGACGTTTACCCCGGTAGGGAAGTCAAAGAAAAGGGTGAACTATTATTTTGTGGCCTTGTATGTTGCTATGGGATGGCTCATGCTCATTGCTATTGTGCCGATTTACAATTCCCTTCCAACATCCGGATTCCTCTGGCTGATAGCAGGTGGTTTGTTCTATTCTTTCGGGATTTTGTTTTATGCCAAAGCCCAATTTCTCTACCATCACCTGGTATGGCATCTGTTTGTGATAGCGGGAAGTTTGGCGCACTTCATCGTGATTTTCAATTACGTGATTCCTTCCCGGTAGACTTTGTTTTTAGCGGCTGCCTGCGATATACAGCTGTTCCGGTTCCCCTTCCTTCAAGCGAGTCATTTGCCAAAACTTCCAAATACTCAATAAAACGTAACGGGGTTATCGAGTTGGCCAGATTTACTGCTTCGTCGGGGCTGTATTGTGAATTTGCGTTGAAGGCTAAAATTGTCAACGTAAGGCAAATGCAAGTAATTTCTTTTATAAAATACGGATTGGGTTTTTAACAAAAGTAAAAAACCAAGGCCGAATTCTCCCCATAATGCAACAAGATTTCAGAGATGTATTTCCTTATCGAAAATCAACTCATAATCCCCGTCCTTTGACTATACCGTTAATTATTCCTTTTTTCTGGGGTTTTTCAAGGTTTCAATTTCACTGTCCTTATCCTTAATGGTTTGCTCAAGCTTGGCTTTTTCCATGAAAAGGGTGTCGATATGTTTTTTTAGTTCAACTTTCTCTCCTTCGAGAAAAAGAATTCTCTTGGTGTACACCGATTTGTAAAAAAAGTAGGCGGTGAGATAGCCGATGATTCCGGCAACAACAAGGATCAGGAGGATTTCGAGGATTGCACCGGTTCGGGTTTGCTGAAGAATTATGATTAATGGATTCATGGTTTTTATTTTAAAGTTATTTCTGCTCTGCGGTTTTTTGCCCTCCCTTCGTCGGAAGTGTTTTCTGCTACCGGTTCATTTTCCCCTTTACTAAATGTTGTTATTTTTTCGGGGGATATGCTTTTGCCGGTAAGATACTTCATTGCGCTTTCGGCCCTGTCTGTCCCGAGCTTCTGGTTGTAAGCGTCGGTACCTTTGTTGTCGGTATGACCGCTTATATTCAGGCCTGCATCAGGATGTTTTTCAATCCATTCCTTGAAAAGCGATGACTTTTGATCAGACTGTGCTGAAGGAAGCACTTCTGATTTGTCGAAGTCAAAATACAGAATCAGGGTTTCTGGTTTGGGGATTTCCACTTCCTGCGGTGGCAAGGGCTCGCTGGAGAGGGTGTCGACCGCGATCGCAGTTTCTTCAATTTTTCCACAATAGGGCTTAATATAGCAGACATAATACCAACTTGCCAAAAATGCCCAGAGCAGAAAAACAAGACTTCCGGTTATCAGAATTCTCATTGTTTTGGTTTTTAGGTTTTTTCAGGATTCCTCTCACAAGTTATAACAATACTCAATGCGATTCAAGTAAAAAAAAGTGTTGTTAATCAGAGAAATTCAGAGCCTTTCCGTGCTGGACTATTCCTTATGGGAATGTGACTCAAATTACTGTTGGGTATGTCGTATTCTTTTTCTGTATACGCTAATGAATTCTTCTTTTTAATAAAAAATTTTACTGGATCCAAATAGTAAGCAGTGTTTTGTTTGAACTCTTCTCCCTGAATTCTGTTCCAAATAAATGAATCAGATAAGAAACCTGGTTTGCATTTTAATTTAGATTTAGAATAAACTTCATCGAGGGAACTGTAAATGATGTTATTTTTTTTAAAGAAGATATCACAATAGTTCGTTAATGTTTTTTTCACGCAAACCCGATAGCTATCGGGTCGCAAAGTACTGACTGTTAATATTTATGAATTCTTCATGATGATTTTTAAAAAGCTGATAATCAATATTCTATAATAGTTTAACGAAGTGTTGATATCAGATACTTTACTTAAAAGAATTTTATGAGTAGAATATTTTATCTCTTAATCGCGCTGAGCATACTTATTCCTTCATGTGTTTATGAGAGTGAAGAAAGTCTTTATCCTGGTATTGCTGTTTGCGATACCGTTAATGTCACTTTTTCCGGCATAATTTCGCCCATGCTTTCCAGTAATTGTCTGTCGTGCCATAGCAATGCAAAGGCCAATATTTCCGGAAGCGGAATAATTCTGGAAGGATATTCGAATGTTCTTATTATGCAGGATGCGATTCGGAATACAATCCGTCACAATGCCAGCTACTCACCTATGCCCAAAGATGCTCCAAAACTAAAGGATTGCCAGATCCGGCAGTTCGAAATATGGGTCGACTCGGGTTCTCCTGATAATTAGCAGGGAAGAGTGAGAGATAAGAAGCTTCTTAAAAATCATTATTGTTATGAATAAACAATTTTCAGCCCTCCTTACAGCAGTATTTCTTATGCTCCCCGTTTCGGCGCTTTCGCAAGATGATCTGATGAAGATGCTAAACGAAAATGCAGAATCGGTAACTAATTACACAACCGCAACATTTAAATCAACTCATGTGGTGAACGGGCAGTCCATTGAGAGAATGCAGGAGAAACAGTTGGATTTCAGGATTTCCCACCGCTTTGGGCGGATAAACACTGGGGGATATGAGCTTTGGGGACTTGATCAGGCCAACATTCACTTTAGCCTCGAATATGGCTTAACCGATTGGCTAATGCTCGGTGCTGGCAGGGGAACCTATGAAAAGACTTATGACGGGTTTACAAAACTAAGCATCTTGCGGCAATCATCTGGCGCAGTGAATATGCCAGTTTCACTTTCTGTTTTTAGTTCGGTGGCTCTTAACTCATTAAAATTTCCCGATCCGGAACGTAACGACGACCTTGCTTCTCGTTTGTCGTATTCTTACCAAATCCTTCTGGGCAGGAAATTCGGTCCGCGCTTTTCCGCCCAGATCAGCCCAACCCTCGTCCATCGAAATCTTGTGCTTACCGAACTTGATCCAAACGACACCTACGCCTTGGGATTGGGTGGAAGGCTAAAACTATCTTCCCGAGTAAGTCTTAATGCCGAATATTACCATGTTGTCAACCCGGAAAACAATCCCGGCTCACCGGTTTACAACCCGCTGGCTGTCGGATTTGATATTGAAACCGGTGGGCACGTCTTCCAGCTGATGATGACCAATTCCCTCGCTATGATCGAAAAAGGATTTATTACTGAAACAACAGGTCAATGGGGGAAAGGCGATATTCATTTTGGATTTAATATCTCCAGAGTTTTCAATTTAAAAAAGCCGCAGTTAAAAGTGGAGTGAACCTTCGGGACTGAATAATGTTATTTGAATTGATGCAGAGATGGAAGCAGAGAGACCACCCATAATCGGCGAGAATTATTTCCCAATGTGATTAATCGATCGTTATAAATGATGAATAGCTAAAAAAAATGAAATCATGAAAAATCTTCTTTTGATTTTCGGAACTTTACTCATCGGACTTACCTTAAATGCCCAGAAATATTCTTCAAAAAACGGGTTTGTAGGTTTTTATTCCCATACCCCAGTTGAAGACATAAAAGCCGATAACAACCAAGTTGCAAGCATTATTGACATATCCACCGGTGATCTGGTTTTTCAGATTCTTATCAAATCCTTTCATTTCGACAAAGCGCTTATGGAGGAACATTTCAACGAGAATTATATGGAGTCTGAAAAGTATCCTAAATCCACTTTTAAAGGAAAAATCTCAAACATTTCCGAAATGAATTTCGCTAAGCCGGGTTTATATCCAGCCCATGTTGTGGGGGAAATGAGCATGCACGGAGTTACCAATCCATTTGAAACTTCCGGCTTTATTGAAGTTATTCCTGACGGACTTGTAGCTACCTCCAAGTTCATTGTAAAACCTGAGGATTACGGAATAAAGATTCCGGGATTGGTGAGAAATAAAATTGCCAATGAAATCGAAGTTACAGTAAACATAAAATACTCAATTACCAATTAATTAATCTATACCCATATGGCTTGTCCGACATTTACAAAGTCCCCCTGGTTCCGGTCTTTAGCTTTAATTGTGTTCCTTGCTGTTGCGATTTCTGTTTTTTATGCCGTGTTACAGTTTAATAAGAAACATGCCGACCTGGGCAGCGCTAAGCCTGAATATTCTCTAAAAGCATCGGAACTTTTTGCTGAATTTGAAACCGATGAGGTGTCAGCCACATCAAAATATGCCGGAAAAGTTTTGGAACTTACCGGGAGAATTGCACAGGTGGAATTCAGTTCCGCTGACAGCACGCTTAGCATTGTGCTTAAGGACGATGATCAGTTGTCTGGTGTTATCTGCACTTTTCCAGGGAAAAACAGAAAGTCAGCCCACGACTTTGATCCCGGAAGCCAAATAAGGATTCGTGGCGAATTTTCAGGAATGCTGATGGATGTTCTTTTGAACAATTGTGTTATTGTAGAATAAGGCATACTCAGCTCTCTTTGCCTAATACTCTTTTTGTGATTCCTTAAAAGGTCATCGTAAAAGTTGTCTCCACATCGGGTTCAGACTGAGCCGTTATGGTGCCGCCATGGAGTTTTAGGATTTGTCGGGATAAGCTAAGCCCAATGCCCGAACCTGAGGGTTTTGTGGTGAAAAACGGAATAAAAACCTTATCCAAAACATCTTTAAGAATCCCGACTCCGTTATCGTAAACCTGAATCGTGGGTCTTCCTCTTTTATTCAGGTAAGCGCGTAATTCGATCCTTGCGTTTTCTCTTCCTTCGAGAGCATGAACGGAATTTTTGATCAGGTTGATAAGTACTTGCTCGATGAGTTGCTCGTCCATGGATATCTCGAGACTTACAGGCTCCAGTGTGGTAACAAGTTGAATTTTCTGCTCATCGAAATCCTTTTCCATTAGTCTCGAAATGTTATTGAAAAGTTCCGATACCAAAGTGATTCTGAAATTTGGTTTTGGAATGCGCGTAAGGTTCCGATAGGTGTTTACGAAATGCAACAGGCCATTGCTGCGTTTGTTAATCGTCTGCAGAGCCTGCTGAATTTCCATAAGGGTTTCGTGATCCATAACCGCATTCTCAGCTCTTGCCTTGTTGAAATCTTTAAGCATCGTCTCTAATGTGGCCGACAAACTGGCAATTGGGGTTATGGAGTTCATGATCTCATGGGTCAATACGCGGATAAGCTTTTGCCATGCTTCCGTTTCCTGCTCTTCCAACACATTTTGGATGTTTTTGATGGTAGCCAGAATGATAATTTTGTTTTTAATCTTAAACTCGGTCGCATTTATGGCCAATTGCAGAAGGTCGTCCTCATCCTGCACTTTTACAAGTTTGTTTTCGCCGGGCTTAATGTTCAAGAGCGTTTGCTCGAGGTCTTTGCTTAGAGAAGCCAGGGCGCTGATATTCTTTACCGATCCCAGCTGAAAAAGCTTTTTGGCCGACTTGTTGATCATTTCGATCGTTCCGTCGAGCTGGTAGGCAATGATGCTCACATCGATATTCTGAACTATGCTTTGCAGATAATGAAAATGCTCCTCTTTCTCTGATCTCACTTTTTGGAAATCGCTTATAACATCGTTAAACGCTTTGTTCAACTCATTAAACGAGGAACCCATCCCCTCGATCTGAAAGGAGCGGGTAAACTCCGAAAAACGTATGGATTCGAGAAAACTTGCAAGATCGCGGTTTGTCTTGTCGACATACCGGTAAAGGGAATAGATCTGCAAAACAATTAGAAGAAACAGCAGGGCAGGAGTGATATGTGCTTGCCTGTCTATAAAATAGAAAAACAGGAAAACGGTCAGGGCAAATAGTGCAATCCTGACAATCAGGTTGAATCTGAAGTTTCTATAGACCATGTTTTTCCATTCTTCGGTAAAGAGAAGTACGAGTCAGTCCCAAATCCTGTGCGGCTTGGGAAATATTCCCCTGGTGTTGTTTTAAAACCTTTTGGATGATGGTCTTTTCGATTTCATCGAGGTTATAGGTGTTAAGTTCCAACTCTCCTGATTTTCTGGAACTGCTGCTCAGGATAAAATCCTCAGGTGTAAGCATATCGCCATCCGACATAATTACAGCACGTTCAATGGAGTGCTGTAGTTCCCTCACATTGCCTGGCCAGTGGTATTGCTGCAATTTTTTCAGGGAGGAGGAAAGGAGCCCCTTTACATTCTTTTTGTATTTTTTCGAATAAATCTTCAGGAAATGATCGGCTAGGAGCAGAAGGTCACCGCTGCGGTCGCGCAATGGAGGCAGATGAATTTCTACGGTATTGATTCTGTATAGCAAATCCTGTCTGAACTTTCCCTCATCAACATCCTTGTGGATGTCGTTGTTGGTTGCGCAAATAAGTCTTACGTCAATCGGCATAGGCCGGTTTGCACCCACCCGGGTCACTTCGCGCCTTTCGATGATTGTAAGGAGTTTTGTTTGCATCTGTGGGGTGAGGTTTCCTATCTCATCGAGAAAAAGGGTGCCACCTGAAGCGATCTCGAAACGTCCCTGTTTCATCTGGCGGGCGTCGGTAAATGCGCCTTTTTCGTGGCCAAACAGTTCCGATTCGAAAAGGGTCTCGGCAATGGAACCCAGATCCACACTTATGAAAACTTCGTCCCTCCTGAGGGAGTTGCGATATAAGGCTCGTGCCACAAGCTCCTTGCCGGTTCCGTTCTCACCAAGAATCAGGATGTTGGCATCCGTGGCGGCAACTTTCTTTATGGTGTTGAAAACCTGATTCATCTCTTCGGAACCTCCGATGAAATCGGTGAAAGGCTGGTCCAATACCGCGGAAATCTGTCTCTGTTTCTGGCGCAGGCCTTCTGCTTCTACCTTCGATCGCCTGAGCTTCAGGGCTGAATTGATGGTGGCCAGTATCTTTTCGTTCTGCCAGGGCTTGAGCACGAAATCGGTTGCTCCCTCCTTTATCGCTTTTACCGCTTTTTCGGCATCTCCATATGCAGTAATAAACACAACTACCGCATGTGGATCTATGGAGAGAATTTTGCTTAGCCACTGATAGCCTTCCTGCCCACTGATTGCATCTTTTGTGAAATTCATATCCAACAGGATCACATCCCAGTCTTCCATGGCCATCAGAGATGGGATTTTTTCCGGGTTATTGAGGGTCTCGATTTTTTCCACATTTGTTTTCAATAATAATCGGAGAGCAAACAAAATGTCTTCATTATCATCCACTATAAGGATTTTGCCCGATTTTGAATTCATTTTTCTTATTTTTGGTTTTCATTAAAAAGCAATACTCAATATTACAAGTTTTTTTTGAATGTTCGATTCCGTACGATAAATGTTACATAACCGAACACTAAAAATAGATGAACGCTTTATATGAAATAGGTTAAACTGCATTAATTCAAGATTATATCATATTTGGCATAATCTATGTAAAAATAAGCAGTAAAATATAGTTCTTATGGACGGAATGGATAAGAAAATTGAAAAGAAAAAGGGTTTTGGCAAGAAGCACCTTTGGATTCTGTTGGGTGCATTGGTATTTGTTTTTCTTGTTTTCAACATTTTTTTCGGCGACAATTCTTCAAAACTCAATGTGGAAGTTGACAAAATTACAATCGAAGAGATTAAAAAGGATGTATTTCAGGATTACATAGCTGTCCAAGGGGTTGTGGAGCCTATTCAGACAATTTTCCTCGATGCGGTTGAAGGAGGTCGTGTGGAAGAAAAACTGCGTGAAGAAGGCAGCATGCTTAAAAAGGGGGATCCCATTATCCGATTATCCAACAACAACCTGATTCTAGAGATATCAAACAACGAGGCAGCCGTCGCTCGAGCTGTGAGTGAACTCAGAACCGCCCGGCTGATGATGGATCAGCAAATGCTAAATTCAAACATACAAATCCTCGAGCGCACAAAGCAGGTGAACAAGGAGAGACGGGCGTATGAAAAAAACATGATGCTCATTACGGATAAGCATATTTCTGAAGAGGATTTTCTACAGTCAAAGGAGGATTACCTCACTTCCGAAAAGCTTCTTGCACTTTACAAGCAGAATCATTTTAACGATTCACTATATAGAGGGGTCCAGGTTAGCACCCTCGAAGAATCGGTAGAGCGGATGACAATAAGCATGGAACTTACCCGAAAAAGACTCGATAACCTAAGTATTAAGGCTCCGGTGGACGGTGAGTTGGCCAGTCTGAATCCGGAAATTGGCGAAGTAGTAAACTATGGCACCCGGGTGGGAACTATGAACATTCTCGATTCATACAAACTAAGAGTAGATGTTGATGAACACTATATAGCCCGGATTGACAGGGGATTGATTGGTACCTGCGATTTTTCGGGACGTACCTACCCGGCCAAACTGGTAAAACTATACCCTGAGGTGCGTAATGGGAGGTTTGCAGTCGACATGACTTTTACCGGGGAAGTCCCTCCCCAGATCCGAATTGGCCAGACTTCACGCATAAAACTTGAACTGGGCGAATCCCAACCCGCAGTACTTCTTTCCAAAGGAGGTTTTTATCAAAGCACCGGAGGTCAATGGGTATACGTGCTCGATCCTTCGGGGCAATTCGCTACCAAAAGACAGATATCAATCGGCCGCCAGAATCCACGGTACTATGAAGTGCTCGACGGATTGCAGGAGGGCGAAAAGGTGATTGTGAGTAGTTATGATAACTTTGGGAATGTTGATAAACTTTTACTGAAATAAACCAGATACCTGATAAATAAACTTAAAACGATTGCACCATGATCAAAACAGTTGAACTTACCAAGATCTTCAAAACAGACGAGGTAGAGACTACGGCTCTCAATAAGGTCAGCCTTGAAATTACTAACGGGGAATTTGTGGCTATCATGGGACCATCAGGATGCGGGAAGTCAACCCTGCTTAACATCCTCGGACTTTTGGATAACCCCTCCGCTGGTCAGTTTTATTTTAATAATACCGAGATATCGGGATACTCCGAACGGGGAAGAACCAACCTTCGCAAGTCGAATATTGGCTTTGTATTCCAAAGCTTTAACCTGATCGACGAGCTGAATGTTTTCGAAAATGTTGAGCTCCCCTTGTTGTACCAGAAGGTCTCTTCCTCCGAAAGGAAAAAAAGAGTTGAGGAGGTTCTCGACCGGATGAAAATCGCTCACCGGAAAAGACATTTCCCGCAACAGCTAAGTGGCGGCCAGCAGCAGCGCGTTGCAATCGCACGGGCAGTTGTTTCCAAACCACTTCTGATCCTTGCCGACGAGCCAACGGGTAACCTCGACTCAGCAAACGGGGAAGAGGTAATGAATCTCCTTTCCGAGCTTAACCAGGAAGGTACAACTGTTATTATGGTTACTCACTCGGCAAGTGATGCCGATAAGGCTCACCGAATTATTCAATTGTTTGACGGGCATATTGTTACGGAAAACATTAAACAGAAACTCTAATTTCCCCTCAAGCTTGCGACTTGGAATAAGGGTTCCGGATACATCAGATGGTTACTAACAACACTAATCTTACTTGAAATGAGAGATTTATGTGTGCCAATACCGGTTTTCGACGAGAATGAACACGTTGAAATTACTCTTGACTATTCAGGTAAAAAGCAGACAATCAATTACCGGGTTGAAACCTTTCTGTGGGACAGTGATGAGGACCATTCTCTCGGGGGAGACCATGTTGCGGTTTCCCTTGCCAGGATTGAACGACTCAAAAATTCAATCAGGGAGTATGATAAAGGTTGGGAATTGATCCAAATCTTCACACCGGCTGAGAATGCTAGAACCATTCAGGTACTGTACAGGAAGAAAAGGCAATGATTGTTCCTGCAAACCTCTTAAAAGTTTCTACTGAATTGTTTTATTTAAAAAAAAACGATGAGCAAATTTATTTTCGCAGTTCTTCTGTCAGGCTTTAGCCTCACTATTATCTCTGCCCAGGAAAAAGAATACTGGAGCCTTGAAAAATGCATTGATTACGCATTGGAGAATAATATTCAGGTCAAACGGCAGGAACTTCAATCTGAATTTATCGAAAAGGATTATACTCAATCGTTTTTCTTATTCACCCCGGCTTTAAATGCAGGTGTGGAACATTCCATCAGCACTGGCCGCGTTTTGAACACCGATGAATTCTACCGGTGGGAAAACACCCAACAAACCTTTGGTTCCATGGGAGTTCGGAGTGAAATCACTCTTTTTAACGGCTTGCAGAATTTCAATACCATGAAGCAGCGAAAGTATTCCTATCTCAGTAGCCTGGAGGATTTGGAAAAGACGAAAAACAACATCACCCTTCAAATCGTGAATTACTACCTACAGGTTCTTTTTGATGAGGAAATCCTGGAAGTATCTAAAAGCCAGTACGATGTTACCCTATTGCAAGTCGAAAAAACCAAGAGACTCGTCGACGTGGGGAATGTTGCCATGGGCCAGTTGTTCGAAATTCAGGCTCAGGCTGCAACCGAAAAGCTAAATTATACCGTTAACCGAAACAGGCTCGAATTGTCGGTACTTGATCTTGTTCAGTTACTCGATCAGGATTCGGTTGGAAGCTTCGCAGTATTGCATCCGTCGGACTTATCCGTTGAAAATACACTTCTGCCAGCCTCTTTCAGCGAGGTAATTGACATTGCGATGATCAATATGCCGGAAATCAGAGGAGCCGAATACCGTGTAAAAAGCTCGGAGAAAAATCTTTCCGTGCAAAAAGGGGCAAGAGTTCCTGAATTGTATCTCAATGGCGTTTATTATTCAAGGTATCAGAATGGGGCTTACAATCCGAACGACTCCACATATACCTATCCGATGATGGATCAGCTGAAAGACAAACAATACAGTCAACTGACACTAGGGCTTAACATACCGGTATTTAACCGTTATCAGACCCAAACGGCAATCAGCAAGGCCAAAATTAACCTTGCGGATTCGAAATACCAGCTGGAACAGCAAAAACAGGTGTTGTATAAAAGCATACAGCAATCTTATGCCGATGCTCTGGGAGCTTTTCAAAAATACCAGTCTGCTCTTGAAGCTGTCAAATCAAATGAAGAAGCTTTCAATTATACTCGTCAAAAGTACGAAGTTGGACTTGTTAATGCAGTGGACTTCAGCGTTGCTAAAAATAACTATTCCAAAGCCCGTTCCGATCTGGCGCAGGCAAAGTACGAGTACATTTTCAAGGTCAAAATTCTGGATTTCTATACGGGAAAGGAAATCAGATTGTAAGTAGTTTATTTAGAATGCAATCTCCTAAAAAACTCTCTTCCCGCCAAGCCAGGTCTGCTCAACTTTAAGTCCGGATATCTCATTTTCGGGAACCGTTACAATATCACGATCGCAAACCACGAAGTCAGCAAATTTTCCGGGTTCGAGACTTCCTTTCTCATTTTCCTCGAATGCGGCTTTCGCTGCCCAGATTGTCATAGCCCGCATTGCTTCTTCACGGCTCAATGCCTCATCGGTTTGAAATCCTTCCCCGGGCATCATTTTGAGGTCTTTTCTAATTGTCGCAGCAAAAAAGCCATACACCGGGTTGATGCTTTCCACCGGGAAATCGCTTCCGTTGGGTATCCAGCCGTTTTGAGCCAGCAAGCTCTTAAACGCATAAGCTCCGGTCATCCGTTCTTTACCGATCCTGTCTTCAGCCCAATACATGTCGGAAGTGGCGTGGGTGGGTTGAACCGATGGAACGATATTGTATTTGCCAAACATGTCCATATCACCAGCGGAAACGATTTGCGCATGCTCAATTCTCCATCGCTTGTCATTCGCGGTTTTCAAAACTTCGGAATACAATTTCAATACCTCATGGTTGGCATCGTCGCCTATGCAGTGCGTGTTTACCTGATATCCAAAGGAATCGGCTAAAAGGGCCATTTTTTTCATGGTCTCGGGGGAGGTTAACCACAAACCGGAATTACATGGGTCGTCAGAATAGGGTGCTTTCATTCGCGCCCCCCTTGAACCGAGAGCGCCATCGGCATATAGTTTTATGGACCTGATATTTAAATGCTCGGTTTTGTAAATCCCCTTATACAGATAGCTGGACAGATTGTCGTCTGATGGGGTTAACATCCCGTAAATACGCATCTTGAGCTTGCCTTCCTGATTGAGGGATTTTATAGTTTCAATCACATTTTTTTCGAGACCTGCATCATGTAGGGAGGTAAGCCCTACCGCAAAACATTTCTCTTGCGCAATCAACAGTGCTTCCGCGATCTCGCCGGATGATGGGGGAGGGATCTTGCTTCGGACCCTTTCTATTGCCATATCGATCAGCATTCCGGTAGGTTTTCCGTTGGCCTGAACAAAACTGCCACCTTCGATTTCCATCCCCGGTTTAATACCTGCAAGATCCAGAGCCTTCTGGTTTACAAGCGCTGCGTGACCGTCAATTCTAACAAGCATTACCGGGATATCAGGAAACATTTTATCAAGTGTGGATTTGTCAGGAAAACTTTTTTGTGGCCAGTCGTTCTGATCCCAGCCCCGGCCCATAATCCATGATCCTTTGTGTGACATAGCATATTCGCTCACTATTTGCAAAACCTCCTCAAAGGATTTTGCTCCAGTAAGATCTGCCTCTTGAAGACCTGCACCATAACCGTAAAAATGACAGTGGGCATCAATAAATCCCGGGTAAACAGTCTTGCCATCCAGATCAACAACTGTCGAAGATCTGTACTTCTTAAGCACTTCTTCCGACGAACCGGTTGCAAGAATTTTCCCGTCTTTGACAGCAAACGATTCTACTGTTGAAAAAGCGGAATCAACAGTGTAGACTTGGGCATGGGTAAAGATTGCATCGGCTTCCATTTTTGAGGAACAATTTGGGAAGATTAATACCAGAGCAAAAAAAGCAAGCGTTGTCAGAACTTTCATGATTCTTGATTTGAATATAAAATTGGTTGATGCCTCAGTATTTAATTCCGAATTTCCGCGTGTAGCCAATCACTGGAAAGGTTATGAATTTTGGGCTGTCGCTAGCGGATGTGTACCAATGGGGATATGTATATAGTGTAGGCACGGCAGAGGGCGACCTGAACAGGTAGGTTAAGCCAACCTGCCAACTTGTTACATCTTTTTTCCTGTTGATAAAACGGAAACCGGTGAGCCCGTATATGAAGAACACTTTTTGTTCGAAATCGGCCGAATTGAATGTGAAAGTCATTGAAGTTTCGTCATATTTTTCGTAATAGGCATTCTGCTTTGTCTTGACTTGCGAGGCATAGTTTTCGGTAATAAAATAAATATGATCCGATACCTGCCCGAGTGCGGAGAAGTTTACTACCGGAGAGTTGGTTCTGTTTGTGATTTCGCCCTCGCGTGTAAAAAGATGCCCACCTCCGATGGTAATATTGTTCCTGTAATTTCCCCGGGTATAGGTTGCATAGAAAAGATTTCCGAAGAAGTCGCTGTTCCAGGTGCCTAAAATAACCATATCTCCAATAGAAAATGTAGAAAGGTCATTCACAGGCAAGGTGATTTTTGGGGTGAGGTAGAAAGGGAATCCTGCTACTGTTGTGCCCATTCCGATTGAAAATTGATCGGTTACACCATATTGGACATCATGTAATAAAAAATATAAAGTGTTGTAATATAATTCCCCTTCCTCAAGATTGTATGATGAAGGCGCGAAGAAGTAACGCGACCTGTGTTCTCCCGGATCGGTCTGGCTGGCAACTTCAGCAGTCGGTTCAGAGCTTGTACCCTGCGGGTTTTCGGGAAGCACTGCGGCAGGTGTGGTCTTGAAAGGATTTTGCAGTATCTCGGAAAGAGCAAAGTAAATAAGGAGGGCTTTTTCTGAATCGGTTGCAGTAATAATCTTTGTCCCAAGGTTTTTAACCCCCGCAGTTCTTTCGTTACAGTCTTTAACGGATAGGATTAATTCATTCTTTTCCAGATAACTGGAGGCAAACCAATAATCACATTTGTTTTTGAAGTCAATGGTATAGGTTAGTTCAATGCTGTCGCCTTTGAGCCTGTCTGACAAAAGAGTTTCCACATCCCCCGAAATAATGGAGGTGCGATCATCCATTACTAGTTTTTTCTGTGCCAGAAGTTGAGCGGAGGTTGATAATAAAAGAGACATCAGGCCTACATGAAGAATGGTTCTCATTTTTTCTGTGATTTAAATTCAATGGAAAGCTAAATCAAAAATCGCTATTTCTCCAAATATATTTCGAAAAGTTTTCATTGTTGTAAAGATGAGTTGGAGCGTCTATTGTGTCTGACTGCTTAATTTACAAGAACTTCTAATAGAAATACAATTCGTAAAATCAAATTCATTTTTTCCGGTGTTTATCACGAAGGATGGAAGTATTGAGCAATTATCAAGCAGAATAATCCAAACAAGTAGGCTCCGATTGCAATAATTAAGTGTGAAAATCGTTAATATTTCCTAATTTTGTCCCGCTTAATAAAAACAATGCGAACCCTTAAATTTCTTTTGTTAGCCCCACTTTTATTGTATATCTTTTCTTGTCAGCGGGAAGGGTTTATCACAGATTCAAACGCGAAGCTCGGCTTTTCGCTCGATACCGTTTATTTCGATACCGTTTTCACCGAGCTCAGCACTGTGACCCGTCGGTTTACGGTTAAGAATCCGCATAAGGAATTCATCAAAATTTCTTCTGTGAATCTGGCTGGGGGAAACGCATCGGTATACCGTATTAACTTCGATGGAATATCAGGAACGGAATTCAAGGATATTGAAATTGCCCCGAAAGACAGCCTGTTTATGTTCGTTCAGGCAACCCTTGGCAACAATAACGACCCGGGAATCCTTTTGCAGCAGGATTCTATCGTTTTCATTACCAATCATAACGTTCAGGATGTTGATCTTGTAGCCTGGGGTCAGGATGTTCATATCCTGAGGGATACTATTTTCAATACACAGACCTGGACAAACGACAAACCTTACCTTGTTCTGGGTTACGCCGCTTTGGACTCGGCGCAGGTGCTTACCATGGAGGCAGGCACGAAAGTGTACTTCCACCGCGATGCCTACCTGCTGATTGCCGGAAGCCTTAAGGTTAACGGTACCGAAGAAAATCCTGTGACCTTCAGCGGTGACCGCTTGGAGCAACTTTATGAAGATATTCCCGGACAGTGGACTGGCATCATATTTTACCCGTGGAGTAAAGATAACATTGTCGATTATGCTGAAATCAAAGGAGGGCTGGTAGGTGTGGTTCTTCAATCCTCATTCGGTGATCAGATGGAGGTAGACCTTACAATCCGGAACAGCAAAATCCAACACATAAGCTCATACGGCATCAGAGCCGCCTATTCAAAGATTTTTGGCTATAACAACCTCATCACCACCTGTGGAATCAGTGCAATTGCTCTCGAGGGTGGAGGCAGTTACGAGTTCTACCACACCACCATTGCAAACTGGTTCCGTTATAAAACCCGAAATACGCCCTCCCTGCTTTTTACGAATTACGCAATTCTGACGAATGACCAAGGGGAGAATTTCAAAGAAGTTCGCCCCCTCGAAAAGGCCTATTTTGGGAATTCGATTATTTATGGCGGTAACCAATCCGAAATTTTATGGGATGCCGATGAGGATAAGTCCATAGCTATGAATTACTTTTTTGAAAACTGCCTCGTCAAATTTGACACAAGCATTATAAAGATCGGAGGAAACCCAAATTTCTCAAATTGTATCAACTACAAGGATCCGCTGTTTCTTTCGGTTGATAAATACGACTTTCACTTCGATACCCTCGATAATAAGGTTTCTCCTGCACGAGACATTGGAAAGTTCAGCATCGCCCAGGAATATGAGTTTGATTTGGACGGTGAGTCAAGAATCCTCGATGGGAAGCCGGATGCCGGGGCTTATGAATTTCTTCCTCCCAACTAGCTGATTTTTTCTTTTTCGCGACATTAAGGGATAAACCTGTCCCATGAAAAAGCAACTATTTCCTGCCATAGTTCTTTTATTGTTATTTGCTTGCCAGGAGCCTCCCCATTCGCGGGTTTCGGGGAGCACCCCGAGAGGCGATTGCCGCATAATGTTCTGGAATGCCGAGAACCTTTTCGATTGCTACAAAGACAGCCTAAAGGATGATGACGAGTTTCTGCCTTATGGGATGCGAGGCTGGAACTCTGTGCGCTACAAACAAAAACTTAAAAACATGTATAAGGTTTTTGTTGCTGCAGGCGATTGGAATCCCCCTGACCTTATCGGACTGTGTGAAATCGAAAATAAAAATGTTCTTTACGGTCTTCTTAAGGATACTCCTTTCTCCTACTATAACTACCGCTTTGTTCACCATGAATCGCCCGACCGGAGGGGGATTGACGTTGCCCTGCTTTATAATCCCACAACGATTGAAGTGCTTGACGAATGGCCGGTACCCGTTGTTTTATCCGCTAAATCGGGATATCGGGGCCGGGATATCTTATATGTCCGTGTAAGACACACTGACCTGGATACCTTATCCCTTTTTGTGAATCACTGGCCCTCAAAGTATGGCGGAGCAGGCATCACTGCCGACCTTAGGGAATCGGTAGCTGCAATCCTGTCGGACGCAATAGCAGAAGTATTAAGGAAGCATCCCGGCGAAAAAATTGTTGTGATGGGCGATTTTAACGATCCGCCTGAAAGCAGTTCATTCGATGCTTTGGGTTTTGGCCACGACTCTTTATGCATACCCTTTCTTGTAAATGTGGCATCGGACTATAAGGCAGCAATTCCCGGAAGTTATAAGTTTGAAGGTTCCTGGCAGTTGATTGATCAGTTT
>CAMAZH010000033.1 GCA_945863035.1 Chitinophaga pinensis
GTGTGAATGAGGAAATTCTGGATTATCTGGCAGAATTGAGCCGGAAAGTGTATGTGATTGTGGAATTTGGGATAGAATCCTGTTATGATAAAACCCTGCTGCGGATTAACCGCGGACACGATTTTGCAAAGACGGTATGGGCTCTGGAAGAGTCGAAGAAAAGAAATATACGTACCGGAGGGCACATGATTATCGGTTTGCCCGGAGAATCGCGGCAGGAAATATTGCAGCAAGCCGCTACGCTTTCCGCTCTTCCCCTGAACACTATAAAATTCCACCAGCTGCAGATCATTAAAGGTACAGCTATGGCAAAAGAATTTGAGTTAAGTCCCGGGAGCTTCGAATTGCCGGATATTGACCCGTACCTTCAATTGATGATGGAAATTGTGGAGCAACTCAATCCCACATTCGTTATTGAGAGAATAGCAGGGGAGGTGCCTCCGCGATACAGCGTGAATCCTTCCTGGTCGCTCCGCTACGACAGGGTTCTGAGCCGTTTCGAAGAGCTTCTTGAAAAAAACGACACATGGCAGGGCAAACTTTATCATCCCACGAAATGAACAATACAAAACCCTTTCTGAAAACTCTGGCTGAGGCGCTGCTTAAGGATTATGGCGGCAACATGGCCGAAGTATGCATGGTGTTCCCCAACCGCCGGGCAGGACTTTTTTTCAAAAAATACCTTGCTGTCGCTGCCGGAAAAACGATGTGGAGTCCACGGATCTTTACGATCAATGAATTCGTGCAGCAGCTTTCCGAGCTGCAGCCTGCCGATCCGGTAGATTTGGTTTTTGAAGTCTATGAGGCTTACCGCCATTCCGCCGAAATACCCGAGAGTCTCGACGAGTTCTGGCAATGGGGCGAAATGATGATCTCCGACTTCGACGATATCGACAAATACCTGGTGGATGCCTCTTCCATATACCAGAATATCCGCGATCTGAAGGAAATCGACAGCCACTTCGACCTCACGGAGGAGCAAAAGGAAACCATCAGGAAATTCTGGGGCTTTTTTATGAGCAAGGAGCTTTCGGTACAAAAAGAATCTTTTCTGAAAATATGGAACATCCTGCACAAGGTGTACCTGCGCCTGAACAAGAATTTAAAGGAAAAGGGTCTTGCCTATGAAGGGATGATTTACCGTGAAGTTGCCAATAATATTAAGTCCGGGATCTTTCCGGAAATCCCATGGGAAAAAACAATTATTTGCGGATTTAACGCGCTCAATAAAGCCGAAAGGGAGCTGTTCCGCTACCTGAGAAACTCCGGGAAGGCCAGGTTTTTCTGGGATTACGACAGCTATTATGTGAACGATGGTGTGAGGGAAGCAGGTCGGTTTATGAGACTCAATCTGGAAGAGTTCCCGCCTGACCTCCCGCTCGAAAGTTTTGACAATATTCATGACCGCGAAGTCAATATTTACGAACTCCCTTCTGATATTACCCAGGCCAAGTACCTGAACACCCTGTTACAGCAGGAGAACCGCAGCGATCTGGTAAATTTCAACCATACCGCACTGATTCTCGGTAATGAGGACCTTCTGATTCCTGTTCTTACTTCGATGCCCGGGAATGTTGAGGATATCAACATCACCATGGGCTATCCCATGAGCAGCACTCCTGTGTTCAGTTTTGTGGATCAGCTGCTGCGGATGCAGAAAAACAGCTCCTCCCACCGGGGAAAGCGAAAGGATAAGTTTTATTTCAGGGATGTGCTTTCCATTCTCAATCACCAGTACCTTAAGCTAGCCTATGAAGAGAAAGTACTGGAGCTGATTGGCGAAATCCACGCCAGAAACTATATGTACCTCGACATTTCTTTTTTCAAGGGGAGTGAGATCCTTACCCGGATTTTCAGGAAAGTTGAGGGAACCGGGGCTTTGATCGACTATATACGGGCTGTTCTGCTGGAAATCGCCGGGATGATTGGGCGCGAGGGACAGGACCTTCACAATAAGCTTGAAAAGGAGTATATCTTTCACCTGCTAACCCGACTGAATAAGCTGAAGGGGATTTTTGAGGAAAATGAGCAGTTGGTAAGCATCGACACGTTTTCGCGTGTGTTCAGAAAAATCCTGAGAAACCTGAGGATCCCGTTCGAGGGTGAGCCCTTGGCCGGACTTCAGATAATGGGTATATTGGAATCAAGACTGCTCGATTTCACCAATCTGGTATTCCTTTCGATGAACGATGGCATCATGCCCCGTTCGCAGCAGACGTTCAGCTACATCCCGCATAACCTCCGCTATGCCTATGGTATGCCTACGCGTGAGGACCAGGATGCTATTTATGCCTATTATTTCTACCGACTTATGCAGCGGTCGACGAAAGTGTCGCTTTTATTCAACAGCAAATCAGATGGACTAAACTCAGGTGAGAAAAGCAGGTATATCTATCAGATTCTTTACGACCCGCGTTTTGTGACGCAGTTCAGGAGCATCGGATTCAACATCAGCGGACGGGATGCCCTGCCCATCAGCATTAAGAAAACACCGGCGATTTACAAAATACTGGAGAAATATTCCGGTGAAACAACAAAATACCTCTCACCCTCCGCACTGAATTCATATATAAACTGCCGGCTGCAATTCTATTTCAACCATGTGGCCGGTCTCCGCGAGCTGGATACGGTAAGCGAGGATATCGAGGCCGACACGTTTGGAAACCTTCTCCATGAAGCGATGTATGCCAATTACAAGGGCTTTGAAGGAGGATGGGTAAAGCCAGACGATTTTGAAAAATTGCTCGATCCTGGCCATATCAGCGAAACCCTCGACAATGCATTCCGAAAAGAATACTACAAAACCAAGGATGCTGAAATGGATGTTACTCCCGAGGGAAGGAACATCATAGTGTATGAGGTGCTCAAGCGATATCTGACCCGCATCCTTCAGATCGACAGGGATTATGCTCCCTTTGAAATCGTGAGCCTGGAAAAAGAGTACGTTTTTTCGGTTGTTACCGGGGGAGGCAACTCCCGCTTTGAAATACGAATGGGAGGGAAAATTGACAGGGTAGACAGGAAAAACGGGGTGGTTCGGATTATCGATTATAAAACCGGACAGGCCGAACCGAAATTCAAGAGCATAGATGCACTTTTTGACCGTGATTTGGAAAAACGGAACAAGCCTGCCTTGCAAACCCTTTTGTATAGCTGGTTGTACAGCAAGCAAAACAAAGAGTCGTTTATAAGTCCGGGATTGTATATTACCCGGCAATTGTTCCAGCAAGATTTCTCTCCGATGGTGAACATGGACAAGAACCCTTTTAATATTATGGAGAATTCCGGCCCTTTTGAGGAGAGCCTTCAAAAGATACTCTCCGAGCTCATGGATGAGAACATTCCCTTTGACCAGACCGAAAAAGTAAAAAACTGCAATTTTTGTCCTTATGCCGATATATGTCACCGAAAAATTGACAAGCGAAACTAAAACCCTTTGGGAATCAACGTTTTTATGTAAGGATATACAGATTTCTTTTCATTTTGAGAGATTTTCAATTTTTTTGTTTAACATTGCCTTTCGAGTAATCAATGCGTAAACAACTCAATAATAAAAGATTAATCTTTTATTTAACGTGAAAAACCTTTTTGTTCAATTCGGGCCTAAAACAATACAATGAAAAATACTAAACCGACCTACGAGGAGTTGGAAGCTGAACTCACTGTATTAAAAAAGGAAATCGAATCTTTTAGATTGTCGGGAGACATCGAAAAACTTAAGGAAGATCTTGCTGTGAGTGAGGAAAGATGCCGATTCTTGATTGAAAGCATTCAGGATGTCAGCTATACTCTTTCCCCCGAGGGAATATTAACCTTTGTTTCCGAAGCCTGGCCTTTGCTTCTCGGACACCCGGTCTCGGAGATTCATGGCCGTTCCTTTGTCCCGTTAATTCATACTGAAGATCTTCCAAAGTGTTTGGAGGTAGTGAAGGCATGCAAAGAAACAGGCCAAAGGCAAACAGGTTTGGAGTACAGGATCAGGCATGTTGACGGAACCTGGAAATGGCATCTGTCAAACCTGAACCCGGTAAAGGACGAGTCGGGGAAGGTAATCAGCATCAACGGTGCGGTCAGGGATATTAGCGACCGCAAGCGGGTTGAAGAAGAGTTGCAGGAAAAAACGCTTGAGCTTGACCGATATTTCACATCTGCTCTTGATCTTTTGTGTATTGCCGATAAGCAGGGAAATTTCATACGTGTAAACAAGGAATGGGAGACAGCCCTCGGATATTCGGTCAGTGAGTTGGAGAAGAGGTCTTTTCTTGAGTTTGTTCATCCCGACGACATGCAGGCTACTTTGGATGCAATGGCAAGGCTTGAAAAGAATGAGGAAGTATTGAATTTCACCAACCGCTATCGTTGCCGCGATGGAAGCTATCGATATATTGAATGGCGCTCGCGTACGGTAGGCAATGTGATTTACGCGGTAGCCAGGGATTTGACCCGCAGGATGAAAGCTGAAGAATTTGTTCGCATTAGCGAGGCCAGGTTGCGACGCGCAGAACTTGAGTCGAATTCCGGCAATTGGGAATTGCACCTCGATTCACGCAAATTTTCCGGATCGGATGGGGCAAAAAAACTGTATGGTCTTAATCAGGATGATTTTGGGTATGATGTCTTGAGGGAAATTCCGTTACCCGAATTTCGGCCATTGCTCGACGCTGCGCTTGAGAACCTAATAAAGTATGGAGAACCCTACAAACTTGATTTTAAAATCAGGAAGCATGATACGGGTGAAATAAGGGACGTTCATTCATCTGCAATATACGATAAAGAAAAGCGTATCTTGTTTGGTGTCATTCAGGATATCACCGAGAGCAAGCGGGTTCAGAATGCGGTTAAGGAAAGTGAGGGGAAATTAAGGACTATTATTGAAACCTTGCCCGATGGGATTTCTATCACCTCTCTGGAGGGAACGGTCCAATATGTTTCCGGGCAGGTACTGAGGATGTGGGGTTACGATTCGGCCGAAGAGATTATTGGAAGGAATTTGCTCGAGTTTGCCCATCCCCAGCACCGGGATAAGGCCCAGTATTTTATACAGGAAATGCTGAACGGGAATTATACCGGAACGGCAGAATACCAGCTGGTACGCAAAGACGGCAGTAACTTTTATGGGGAGGCAAACGCCAATATCCTGCGAAACCCCGACAACGATCCCATCGGTATTGTTTTCATAATCAGGGATATTACCGAAAGAAAGATAATTGAGCAGGCGCTTCATGAGAGCGAAAAGACCCAACGAAACCTGCTGGTTAACCTTCATGCCGGTGTTGTGGTTCATGCTGCCGACACGAAAATAATTTTCGCAAATGATCAGGCATCCAGGGTATTGGGTTTGTCGATTGACCAATTGACAGGTAAAACAGCCACCGATCCAAACTGGCACTTTACCCATGAAGATCAGACTCCGCTCAATACCTGGGAATATCCCATTGCCCGGGTTCTTGAAACACGATTACCTATTCAGGATTTGGTGCATGGCATTTTTCGCCCGGCTAAACAAGATGTTGTATGGGTATTGATAAATGCCTTTCCTGAGTTTTTGCCCGATGGGACCCTGCACCAGGTTGTCGTTACATTTATTGATATTACCGACCGCAAAAACACAGAAGCCTTCCTCCGTGAAAGCGAGGTTCGTTTTGACCTGGCTCTTTCAGGAACCGGCGCGGGTCTCTGGGATTGGGATATGGTAAACAATACTGTTTTTTACTCGCCCCTATGGAAATCCATGCTCGGCTATCAGGATCATGAAGTCGAAAATTCATTCTCTGGCTGGCAAAAACTCTGGCACCCCGACGATGCTGCGCAAATCCAAGACGCTGTTAATGATCACATGAATGGCAAAACCTCCAAGTTCGAAGTGAAACATCGCTTGCGAAATAAAACGGGAGAGTGGCGCTGGATTATGACCCGCGGAGATCTTATTAAAGATTCCGAAGGCAAACCTTTAAGGTGGGTAGGTACCAATATCGATCTTACCCATAATTTAAGAGTGGAGGAAGAATTAAGGAAGTCTGAACAAAAATATCGTCTGCTTTTTGAAAACCTGACTGCCGGATTTGCTTTGCACGAGATGATATACGACGAGAACGGAAAGCCTGTTGACTACAGGTATATCGAGGTTAACCCGGCTTTTGAGAAGTTGACCGGAGCAAAGGCAGCGGATTTGATTGGTCATACAGTAAAAGAAGTAATGCCTGATACCGAGGCTCATTGGATAGAAACCTTTGGGAAAGTAGCCCAAACAGGACAGCCGGTCTCGTATCAAAACTATGCCCAGGAAATTGGGAAGTATTTCGACACCTGGGCATTTTCCCCGGCAAAAGACCGGTTTGCCGTAGTCTTTAGCGATATTACAGAGAGGATGCGGCATGAGAGTGAAATCGCTTCCTTCAACGAGGAGCTCGCTGCAACCAACGAGGAGCTTACCACCACCACAGATGCGCTCCGCGAAAACAACCTCTCTCTTGAACTGGCAAAAGAGCGGGCTGAAGAGAGCGACCGCCTAAAATCGGCTTTCCTTGCAAACATGAGTCATGAAATTCGTACACCCATGAATGGAATACTCGGTTTTGCCGACCTTCTGAAAGAGGCAAAACTAACGGGCGAGGAAAAGCAAAAATACATCAGCATAATTGAGAAAAGTGGGAACCGAATGTTGAACATTATTAACGACCTCATCGATATTTCAAAGGTGGAATCGGGCCAGATGGAGGTTTCGTTTTCACGAACAAACATAAATGAGCAGCTCGACTTCCTCTACAATTTCTTTCAGTCCGAAGCCAAGCACAAGGGCCTCCAATTATCGTTCTATTGCCCACTTCCGGCTAGCCAAATGCTAATAAAAACAGATAAGGAAAAAGTTTATGCCATTCTTACTAACCTTATTAAAAATGCTATCAAGTTCACAAAGAAAGGTAGTATAGAGTTTGGCTATCAATTAATTGGGGATAGGCTTGAGTTTTACGTTAAAGATACCGGCATCGGAATCCACCCCGATAAGCAAAAATCTGTTTTTGATCGGTTTGCCCAAGCCGATTCAAGTATATCAAGCGGCTATGAGGGGGCCGGACTAGGCCTGTCTATTGCAAAGGCTTATGTTGAGATGTTGGGAGGCGAAATTTGGATGGAATCAAAGCCTGGAGAAGGTTCCTTATTCTTTTTCACACTTCCCTATAATCCCAAGTTTCTTATAGAACCGGCTGCAATCCAACCGCTTAAGACGGAAATTAAAGAGGAGATAGCTAACCTGTCTATTGTAATTGCCGAAGACGATGAGGAATCATTGATGTTTCTTACCATCCTTCTGGAAAATCTGTGTTATAAAATAATACCGGCAAAGAATGGAAAGGAGGCGGTTGATTTATGCCTGCAAAATGAAAATGTAAGCCTTGTTCTGATGGACATCAAAATGCCGGTAATGGACGGCCACACAGCAGCAAAGATGATTAAGGAATTTCGTCCCGACTTGCCAATCATTGCGCAATCGGCATATGCCCTTCAATCCGAGAGAGATTTGTATAATCTGACCTTTGACGACTATATTACAAAGCCCGTAAAATCTTCCGAGTTGCTGGAGAAGATTGCCATGTGCACCAATGGGAAATAGCGTAAATGAAGTTGTCCTTACCGGTTATTCGATTTTGACAGGGGGGGCAAATATCCCCACCGAACCTTTTCCATGTCGTGCAAATTAATAAATTTGTATTGCATTTATACGTAAGACATGTTTTCAGACCATAGCACACACAGGGTAGAAATTAAAAATCTGAAGTTTGTCACGGATGAGGGTATAAGGTTTCCCAAAACAGCCATACTTACTATCGTTGTGCCCGGACATTCCAATCCGGTGGTTGAACTTCTCGGACATATTGACTTTGACGAAGTAAGCAGGCATATCGATGAGGGACTCCCCATTAACCTGAACCATTGTTACATAAACAAGTTCTCGCTGAGTGATTATCGTAAAACGCGAAAACTCGACCCCAAACAGCCCGTTCCCATTCATGGGTTCACAGCGAAAAATGCCTTCTTCGATTCCGTCGCCCCCCTTGACTTTACTTATGCTGCTTTTGATGGCAAGGATTTTAGCCTTGAGCATTCATGGGTTTTTAAAGGGAGAATGAATTTCAACTATTCCTCCTTTTCGAAAACTAAAATTGATCTGAGCAACGTCCATTTTAAAGACGGGAATTTTGATTTTGCGAATGTGAAAGTCGATGAATCGGATATTAGTTTTAAGAATACAATATTTGGAACCGGTAAAAAAGACTTTCAATACACCGATTTCGGAACCGGTAAAAAAATCTTCACCAATCTGGAGTTTAACAATGGGGACGTTTCGTTTGTGAATACTGTTTTCAACGATGGGGATGTTTCTTTCAAAGTTGCCCGATGGGGAGCAGGGAAGGTCGATTTTCACTTTGCGAAGTTCGGAACGGGCGACAAAACATTCGAACAAGCTGAATTCGGAAATGGAGCCATCAATTTTCGCACTGTGGAGTTTGGAAGGGGAAAGGCAAACTTTAACCGCTCGGTATTCGGAAACGGGGACGTTTCATTCGAGGGCTCAGAGCTTCTCGAAGGAAAACTCAGCTTTAAGAAAACTGTTTTTGGCAAGGGAGCCTTTTCCTTCGAACAGGCAGAATTTCGAAACGCTGACGTTACATTCGAGCGAAGCGATTTCAGCTCCGGAACCTTAAGCTTCTACAATTCCAAGTTCAAAACCCTTTCGCTGAATTCCTGTCACCTGGATCATTACACCGATATACGCCTGTCTTTTTGTAAATATATTGATTTGTCCAATACCATCGTCAGGGATATCATTGACCTGAAGCCTTATGAATTTGTTGAGGAGATTGAGACGATCAATTTCGCGGGGATGAGGCTCATCGGCAGGATTTATATCGATTGGGAACAGAATAAGGTTATGCGGTTAATTGAAAGCCAGGCTGATGTGAATCACAGACTGAGATCGGAACAGTACAGAACGCTTAAGGAGAATTTCAGGGTTACAGGACAGTATACCGATGAAGATCTGGCATACGTTGAGTTTAAAAGACATGAAGCCAAAGCCGATCTCAAAGATTCTATTGCTGCGCGGCCAGTCAGCGCATTGTGGATGTATCCATTTTACGGCTTCAAACTGCTTATTTTCGATAAGGCCGGACTGTATGCCACGAATCCATTAAGGGTAATGCTTGCAATGCTTGTCGCCTACGTGTTTTTTAGTATTACTTATGTTTTTGCCGAATTGTTTACAACCGCATCGATTCTTGAAACCGTAGTGCATAACGAAACAGCCACATTGGTTGGTAAAGCCTTCTATTTTAGCTTTGTTACCTATCTGACTATAGGTTACGGCGACTTTGTTCCAATGGGCTTCACCCGAATGCTCGCAGGCTTGGAAGCGTTTACGGGTTTGTTTTTAATGTCGTATTTTACAGTTGCTTTTGTGAGGAAAATTCTCAGGTGAGTTGTCATTCCCCTTCATTTTCCAACAGCCCGGGGCGCAGAATACGTGTTCTTTCCAGCGAGTTTTTTATTTTCCAGTCTTCTATTTTTTTCTCGTTCCCTGAAATTAATATGTCAGGCACCCTCCAACCCTTATATTCTGCCGGTCGGGTGTAAACATGGGGGGCGAGCAGCCCATCCTGAAAAGAGTCGGTAAGAGCAGAAGTCTCGTCCGACATTGCCCCGGGAATCAAGCGCACAACGCAATCCGTAATTACCGCAGCCGCCAGCTCCCCCCCGGTTAACACATAATCGCCAATGGAAATCTCCATGGTAACCAGGTGGTCCCTTACGCGCTGATCAACGCCCTTATAATGCCCGCATAGGATAATGATATTCCTGAGGGTCGAAAGTCGGTTGGCTGTTTGTTGATTCAGCAGCTGTCCGTCCGGAGAGGTATATATTACTTCATCGTAATCCCGCTGCGATTTCAAAAAGGAAATTGCCTTGTCAATTGGCTCGATTCGCATCACCATTCCCGCGTCGCCGCTAAAAGCATAATCGTCAACACGCTTGTGCTTGTCTTCCGAAAAATCCCTTAAATTGTGAAGATGTATCCCGGCCAGCCCTTTGGCTTTTGCCCTCTTCAGAATCGAATGATTCATGGGACTTTCAATCAGCTCGGGCAAAACAGTAATGATATCAATTCGGAGCATTCTTCTTTTTTTCTGCAAAAGTACAAACAAATGCTTTCTGATCGGGTTTTTATTTCATTTTCGCCCAAAAGGGACATATTGACATGCGAAACGGCTGCGCGTACGTCATAATGACAGTGTTAAGGATTGTTACGCTGTGTTTTAAAGTGTGGATTTCCCTTGGTATCGAATTTGATTTGCCTTTTACATCATAAACAGAATTCATAACACAATCTAATTTTTAAAGCTATGACACTTTTGAAAGTTTATAACAAAAACGGCAACTGTATGCAACATGATGCCGGCGTGAATGGGATATCCAATTTTTTAAAACAATTTCCTCAGGAGAGATTTCAGGATCATGAATTTCGTCTACCTTCTCCCAGAGTGAATATTAGAGAGGAGGCCTTGACTTTCACCATCGAGCTCGAGGTCCCCGGGATCGACAAGAATCTTATTAAAATGAATCTTGCAAAGGATTTGTTGACGATTGCCTATTCCGGTGAGGAATTGCAGCAAGACCAAAAATACTCGCATCGCGAATTCAACCTGCAGGGGTTCGAAAGAACATTCCGGCTGCCTCAGTCTGTAGAGGGAGAAAGGATTTCGGCTGTCTGCAGCAATGGCATTCTAACCGTAAATCTTCCCAAGAAGGAAAATGCCATCGATAAAGGCCCCATGAACATAGAGATTTCATAATTCCCGGACCTGCACCATAAATCGGTTCTCTTGCATTACCCAAAAGCCATCTCGATGTCGAATCAGCTGGCTTTTTTTTCTACTAATTGGCGGTCGGGCATTGCTCAATTATTCGCCAAAAGAAACCAGTTGCGCTGCAAATTGTCTATCGTGTTGGGCAGACCGGTTCTCTCTTGAATTCCAGGCGATTTGAGCACAAATGTCATGTCGGTGAAATCTCATACCTGGAGCTTTTACAGCGAAATTGTTATTTTTAACCAACTCCCGAGTTGAAATAGTCAAAAAAGATTTGTTTATCCTTATTTAATGGGTAATTTAGTGTTTTAAAAGATTAATTTCGAAAATCGGGCTTCTATGTTTATGCAAGACCACGAAAACACTTTTCAAGACGAACCGTTAACCAATGCTAAGGGATTAGCAGATGGTAGCGAAAAGGATTCGATGCTCTCTCCTGACCTCAATAAGGCTGAGGAAGATTCCGTTGCAGAAAAGCCAACTGAAGCTTTGCCTTTGACAAAAGGCAAATCGGCAAAAGGAAAACCTGCTCAAGAAGCGGATAAATCGGATGTCGATTTTGTTCAGCCAGATGACATTGAGGAGGATAAGGCTGAAAAGGAATCCCCGGAACCTGAAAAAGCTGAAGAACATTTGCCTGAAGCTCCTTCAGCCGTGGAAAGCGAACTGTCCGAAGAGGGGATGCCGGTTACTCCAGACGATACTCAGCGGGAGATCATAAACTATGGGCTTTTAAGCAAAGCCGACCTTGTGAAAATGTTGGAGGAGACGCTTCAGATCAGCGCCCTTCATGAAATCAGAAGGGATGTGGAAGCCATCAAGGTTAACTTCTACAAAAAGCACCGTTCGGAGATTGAGATGAAACGCAAAAAGTTCGTTGAAGAAGGCGGTGTGGCTGATGAGTTTGAGGTGCCTGCCGATCCGCTTGAAGAAAAGGTAGGCGAGCTGCTTCGGAAATATCGCAATCTGCGGCTGGAGTTTAACAGGAACCAGGATGATGCCAAGGGGGATAATCTCAGGATGCGTCAGGAAATCATTGAGGAAATCAAAGAACTGATCAACAGTGAGGAATCCATCAACAAAACATTTCAGGAATTCCGCGACTTACAGAACCGGTGGAGGGAGATTGGCGCTATACCGCAACAAAATGTCAATGACCTCTGGGAGACATACCATCATCACGTTGAGAAATTCTATGATTATATTAAAATAAACAAGGAGCTCCGCGATCTCGATCTGAAAAAGAACCTGGAAAGCAAAATTCAACTTTGCGAAAAGGCCGAATTGCTCCTTCTTGAACCCAATGTAGTCAATGCATTTGCGTACCTCCAAAAGTATCATGAACAATGGAGGGAAATTGGCCCTGTTCCCAAAGAGAAAAGGACTGAGATATGGGAACGCTTTAAAGAGGCGACATCCAAGATAAACAAGAAGCATCAGCATTTTTATCAGGACCTAAAGGAAACCCAGAAAAAGAACCTTGATTCAAAAATCCTGCTCTCCGAAAAGGCTGAGGAAATTGCAGACGAAACAATCGACAACCATAGAGACTGGGTTCGCAGGACCAATGATATCCTCGAGCTCCAAAAAGTATGGAAAACGATAGGGTTTGCTCCCAAGAAAGACAATAACCGCATCTACGGTCGGTTTCGGGCGGCCTGCGATAAGTTTTTCGAGCGAAAAAGATCCTTTTATGCTCAAAACCTTCACGAGCAGGACACCAACCTGCAGTTGAAACTTGACCTGTGCCAGCAGGCTGAGGCCATGAAGGACAGCAATGATTGGAAGAAAACAACAGATGATTTCATAATTCTTCAGCGAAGGTGGAAGGAAGTGGGTCCGGCTCCGCGCAAGTACTCCGAGCAGATTTGGAAACGATTCCGTACAGCCTGCGACAGTTTCTTTGCGAGGAAAACCGAGTATTTCTCTACAATCGATAATACTTTTGAGAAAAATCTGGAGGCTAAAGAAGCCCTGATTATAGAGATTCAGAATTTCACGAAAACAGGAAACAGCAACAGCGATCTTGAAAAGATCCAGAAGTTTCAGAGAACCTGGACTGAAATTGGTTTTGTGCCCTTTGAAAAGAAGGATGAGCTTCAGCAAAGATACCGCGACGCGATTAATAATCAATTCGACACCCTCGAGGTGGATGAATTCCGGAAAAGCCTTCTTAAATTTCGAAACCGTATCGAAGCCATCCTGCAAAAGCCCAACCCGGAATCCAAGCTCCGCTTCGAAAGGGATAAATATATGGTTAAACTGCAGCAGCTCAGAACGGATATAGGAGTTTGGGAAAACAACATCGGTTTTTTTGCCAACTCCCCCAGCGCTGAGGCTATGCTTAAAGACTTCGAAGTGAAAATCAAAGAGGCCAAAGAGACCATTCACCTCCTGGAGGAGAAAATCACTATAATTGACGAATTAAATCTGGATTAGCCACAATATGAATCCGGTTGTTAAAGGTTTTTGTGATTTTCTTCCTTTAAAAGTGCTCGCTCTGAGAATAAATTATTTACTTTGCGGACATATTTAAAATCTACTAAATTGGCCGCAACCAAATATATTTTTGTTACCGGGGGAGTAACATCGTCTCTGGGAAAAGGTATCATTTCAGCGTCTCTGGCAAAGTTGCTGCAGGCCAGGGGGTATCATGTAACCATACAGAAACTGGACCCTTATATCAATGTCGATCCGGGAACCCTGAATCCTTATGAGCATGGCGAGTGCTTTGTTACCGACGACGGTGCCGAAACCGACCTTGATCTGGGGCATTATGAGAGGTTTCTCGATGTTCAAACCTCGCAGGCCAATAATGTAACCACCGGTCGAATTTACCAATCCGTTATCAACAAGGAGAGAAAGGGTGATTATCTGGGCAAAACGGTTCAGGTAATTCCTCATATCACCGATGAGATAAAACGCAGGATAAAACTTCTTGGAACACGCTTTAATTTCGATGTTGTAATTACGGAAATAGGTGGAACCGTTGGCGACATAGAATCCTTGCCATATATTGAATCTGTTCGTCAGCTTAAGTGGGAGCTTGGACAAGGAAACGCGCTTGTTATTCACCTTACGCTGGTTCCCTACCTTGCCGCTTCAGGCGAGTTGAAAACCAAGCCAACCCAGCACTCGGTTAAGGCGCTGCTTGAGAACGGGGTACAGCCTGATATTCTGGTTCTGAGAACAGAGCATACCTTGAATAAGGAACTTCGCAAGAAAGTTGCGCTTTTCTGCAACGTTGAACTTGAATCGGTTATTGAATCCATAGACGTGAAAACAATCTATGAGGTGCCACTTTTGATGCAGGCCGAGAAACTCGATGAAACCGTTTTGAGGAAACTGAACCTTCCCGCCGGAAGCCCTCCTGAATTAAAGCCGTGGAAGTCCATGGTTAAAAAACTTAAAAACCCTAAGCGTACCGTACGAATCGCCCTGGTTGGAAAGTATGTCGAATTGCAGGATTCGTATAAATCCATTATCGAGTCCCTTACGCATGCAGGGGCAACCAACGAAACAAAAATCGATCTTAACTGTATCCATTCGGAAGCCATTTCTGCCGATAATATTACTGAAAAACTAGCGGGTCATCATGGAATCATTGTGGCTCCCGGTTTTGGCGATCGCGGAATAGAAGGGAAAATTCTGGCTGCTCAGTATGCCCGTGAGAAAAAAGTCCCCTACCTCGGGATTTGTCTGGGTATGCAGTGTGCCGTTATCGAGTTTGCCAGGAACGTTTTAGGTATGAAGGATGCCCACTCTACCGAAATGACCCGCATGACTTTGCACCCTGTAATAGACCTGATGGAAGAGCAGAAGGGGGTCACCGAAAAGGGAGGCACCATGAGGCTGGGAGGATATTCCTGCGATATAAAGCCGGACACACTTGCTTTTAGGATCTATAAAGAAATACATATCCGCGAACGTCATCGTCACCGATATGAATTTAATAATGACTATCTTCCGCAATTCGAATCCCACGGTATGATTGCTTCCGGAATAAACCCCGACAGCCAGCTCGTTGAAATAATGGAACAACCTGAACATCCTTTTTTTATTGGCGTTCAGTTCCACCCCGAGTACAGGAGCACTGTTCTCAACCCACACCCTCTTTTTATAAACTTTATCTCTGCCGCGGTAATTTATTTGGGGGAAAAGCATGCAGAGTAATATTTTGATCATCAATTAATTGAAAATTTATTAAATGGACAGAAATTCGATCATTGGAATTGTTATAATTGCCGGAATACTTATTGGCTATACATTTCTGACAAAGCCTAATAAGGAACAAATAGCCGAACAAAAGCACATTGCCGACTCGATCCGGTTGGTGGAAGCCGCCAGAGAAATTGCAGCGGCAGCATACGACACGGTACCTAAACAGACGCAGGCGCAGCCCGCATTGGCATCTCAGGCAGCTGGCAGTGGCGAGAATCTTGGAGTATATGCCAGCCATTCACAAGGAGAGGCAAAGTTCTACACCCTTGAAAACAGTAAACTGAAACTTGTGATTTCGAGTCAGGGTGCCAGACCCTATCAGGCTGAACTTAAGGATTATAAAACACACGACAAGAAGCCATTGTATCTTTTCGAGGGAGATTCGAGTTTGATGGGCCTGGAGTTTTTCTCGGATGGGAAAACCATTTCCACAAATCATCTGTTTTTTGAAACGGATGCGAAATCCAATATTCAGGTAACCGACACCCCGCAAAGTATCAGTTTCAAACTACCTGTGGATAGCCTTGGTGCGTTTATCGAATACACCTATACATTGTATCCCGAAAAATACCTTCTCGACTTCAAAATGAGGATGGTTGGAATGGATCAGTATCGCACCGACAATGTTCAGCTGAAATGGGAAATCTATTCTCCCCAGCAGGAAATGGGCAGAACCAATGAGGATACCTATACAAACCTTTACTATCGTTATCTCGACGGAGATGTTGAGAAATTCAAGCAGCGCTCCAAAAAAGATTTTCAGGAAATCACGGAATCCACGAAACTGCAATGGGTGGGTTATAAGCAACAGTTTTTCGCATCGGTTATTCTTGCTGATAACGTGCCATTCGAGGGAGGTTATATGAAATCCGAAAACCTGCCTGAAAACAGCCGGTTCATCAAGAAATTCACTTCCGAATTATCGATTCCCTATAACCGGACCGCCGAGTTTGAAATGCCATTGCATTTTTATTTTGGACCAAACCATTTCCAATCCCTGAAGAAAATCGGATTCCAACTTGAGGAACTTGTTACCGTGGGAGGTTCTGTCATACGATGGATCAACGCTTATGCTGTGATTCCCATTTTCAACTGGCTGAACAATTTTATTTCCAATTACGGAATAATCATCCTGCTGCTTACCCTGATTATCAAAATCGCTTTGCTGCCACTCACCTATAAGTCATATTTGTCGATGGCTAAAATGAGGGTTTTGAAACCCCAGGTAGATGAGATTAACCTGAAGATCCCCAAGGAAAAGGCAATGGAGCGCCAACAGGCTACCATGGCTCTTTATAAAAAGGTTGGAGTCAACCCGATGGGCGGATGTTTGCCCATGTTGCTTCAGATGCCTATCCTATACGCAATGTTCCGGTTCTTCCCGGCTTCCATCGAATTGCGGCAGGAATCCTTTTTGTGGGCAACCGATCTTTCAACATACGATTCGATATTAAGCCTTCCTTTCACCATCCCGATGTATGGCGACCATGTAAGTTTGTTTACCATTCTGATGACCATTACCACCATTTTGTCGATGAAAATGAGCGGTCAGACACCCGGAGGCGATTCAGCATTGCCAGGCATGAAGACCATGATGTACATTATGCCGGTTATGTTTATGTTCATCCTTAACAGTTTCTCTGCCGGTCTGACATACTATTACTTCCTGGCCAACGTAATAACAATCGGTCAGAATTACCTGTTTAAGTTTTTTATCGACGAGGAGGCTATTCTGAGAAAACTCAACAGCAAGAAGGCCAAAGCCTCCGACGGAAAGAAATCATCCTTCCAGCAGAAGCTTGAAAACATGGCAAAACAAAGAGGGTATAATTTACCGAAGAAATAAAAGAGGAGGGGAGGTTATTCCTCCATCTCCCTTTGCAATGCAGCCATTTTAATAGCAGTTATAGCCGCTTCATCGCCTTTGTTGCCGTGCTTGCCGCCCGAGCGATCAATTGCCTGCTGCTGATTTTCGGTGGTCAGCACCCCAAAGATAAAAGGTATATTGTTATTGAGATTCAGGTCGGTAATCCCATAGCTGATTCCCTGGCAGATAAAGTCAAAATGCCTTGTTTCGCCCTGAATAACGCATCCCAGACAAATAACAGCATCAACGTCCCTGTATTCGGCAAAGAACTGCCCTCCAAGGCTTAGTTCGAAACTGCCGGGAACCCACTTGACTTCAATGTTTTTGTCTTTCGCCCCATGTAGCTTAAGGGTTTTGACAGCCCCTTCCAAAAGGGCGTTAGTAATTTCCAGGTTCCATTCCGAAACCACAATCCCGAATATCATCTCAGAGGCATCAGGGACTTTTGAGTGGTCGTAAGCAGAAAGGTTTTTTAGATTGCTTGCCATATTGATTGATTTTATTGTTGGTGAAGATACTATTCAAAACCTGAGTTTTTCCCAAACCAGCCTGCTTAAAACCAAAAAAGTACCAGCAATAAAATCGCTGGTACTTTTTGACAGGAGAAAGGGGTATTGTTAGAGTCCAGCCTTGGCTTCTACCCTTGCAATATATTTATCCATCTCACGGCCTTCCTGGCTTTCGGGATAGGTTTGCTTGAGGAGTTTATAGGTTTCGTAAGCTTTCTTGTATTGTTGAAGCTCCTCATAAACCAATCCGGCTTTCTTGAGGAGTATAGGACTGGAAAAGTTATTCTCGAATTTTTCGGATCCTTTCATGTAGGCCGATGCAGCATCTTCATACTTTCCATCTGCCGAATATGCATCCCCAAGGGAGGAGAATTTCGAAGCCCCGATAAGAATATCGTTTGTATTGAACTTATTCAGGTAGCTAATTGCGTTTTCGTAATCTCCAAGGTTCAGGTAACAAACACCGGCATAATACTTTGAAAGGTTGGATGACTTGGTCATGCCGTAATCATCAATAATCTGAAGGAACCCGGGATACGAACCATATCCGTTCAAAGCAAGGTCGAATGAGTCTTTGTCGAAGAACTTTTCAGCCATAAACATCTCCTTTGAAGCGTTTTCTTCGCGAGGCGCCAGGATAAATCGTTTAGCACCTATAAATAAAAGAACAACCAATACAACGCCTGAAATGGCATAAATTAGGGTTTGTTGGTTTTGTTCGATGAATCTTTCAGTTTTGGTGAGCGCCTGCTCTATGCCTTCAAAACCGGCATCCTGCTGTTCCTTGTTAGTTTTATTGGACATTTTTCGGGACTATTTATTTCGTTTTTTTTAACAAACGCAAATGTAATTGTTTTTTATTAAAAACCGCACCACAGATGTTGAATTATCTGCTGAACCGGTAACAATTGAATTTCAAATATCCCTATTTGTTATTAATCGTCGTTTTGCCTAATTTTGAGGCCAAACCAAAAGAAGATGTGGCGGACATTGGAAGCCACTATAAGTCTATGTTTCTAAAAAAACTATCCATAGTAAACTTCAAAAATTACGGTCAGGCCCAATTCGATTTCAGCGATAGGATCAATTGTTTCGTGGGCGACAATGGAGTGGGAAAAACCAATCTTTTGGATGCGATTCACTATCTGGCTCTTGCCAAATCGTATTTTAACGCGGTGGACAGCCAAAACATTAAGCATGAAGAGGAGTTTGCCGTCATTCAGGGCGACTTCATCAGGGATAACCATCCGGAGGCAATATACTGCGGGATTCAAAGAAATAAGAGAAAGCAGTTCAGGCGAAATAAGAAGGATTACCAGAAACTCTCCGAACATATAGGCATTATTCCCCTTGTAATGATATCACCTGCCGACAGCAGTCTTATTCTCGAGGGAGGTGAGGAAAGGCGAAAGTTCATCAATTCGGTTATTGCTCAGTTCGACCGGAATTACCTTGAGAACCTGATACAATACAATCATGCCCTCCTGCAGAGAAACAGACTCCTTAAGGATATAAACAATTCGGAAACCTTCGACCGGGATTACCTCTCGGTCTGGGATGACCAGTTGACGGGCTATGGGCAGAAAATATTCGAGACAAGGAAAGACTTCATTGAAAAGCTCTTGCCGGTATTCTCGCAGTTCTACCGCACCATTTCTGGCGAGAGGGAAGAGGTTGAACTTGTTTACGAGAGCCAGCTTTTTGGGAACGATATGCAGACTCTTCTCAAGGAATCGTTGCGGAAAGATTTGATATTGCAATATACAACCACCGGAATCCACAAGGATGACCTGGAAATGAAACTTGGTGGCTATCCCCTGAAAAAAACAGGATCGCAGGGGCAGCAGAAAACGTTTTTGGTCGCATTGAAACTTGCGAAATTCGATTTTATTAAGAGGATTTCAGGGATGAATCCAATCCTGCTTCTGGATGATGTTTTCGATAAGTTCGACCATAGCAGGGTTGAACAAATTATTCGGCTGGTTGCGGAGAACAATTTTGGGCAGATATTCATCACCGATACCAGCATTTCTCATCTCAAAGGAATTCTGGAGGAAATAAATATCGATCACAAGGTCTTTTCCGTTTCCCACAATCAAAACATAATCGAAGCAGAATGAGAAAAAGTCAGACGCAAAACATCTCCCAGATCATTTCCTCTATAATGAAGGCGAACGGACTTGAGGACAAGCTGGCAGAAACCCGACTGATACAGTCTTGGGAAGAACTGTTAGGCAAGAGTGTTGCCCGGCTCACCAAAGGTATGTACATCAAAAACCGCACGCTCTTCGTAAGTCTCAACTCATCTGTGGTTCGAAGCGAGCTGGTGATGATAAAAAAAGACCTGCTAATTCGTCTAAACGAAAAAGCAGGCAAATGTGTTATTGACGATATTGTTTTGAAATAGCTACTACCAGCAGCAATCCTGGTCTTTGTAAAACCTTTCGCTGCGGTTAAAGAAGAAGTCGCACTCGATTACAGCATTCTCATCGCTGTCGGAGCCATGTACGGCATTCCTCTGCATCGACTCGGCAAAGAGTTTTCTGATTGTGCCTTCATCAGCTTTTGAGGGATCGGTAGCACCAACGATTTTGCGATATTCCTCTACTGCGTTTTCCTTTTCCAATATAGCCACGACAATGGGTCCTGAACTCATGAATTCAACCAGCGAATCGTAAAAAGGTCTTTCTTTGTGAACTGCGTAAAACTCCTGAGCCTGCTTAACCGATAAACGGGTCATCCGCATGGCTGCTATATGGAATCCTTTTTCATTGATGATTTTCAGAATTGGCCCGATATACTCGTTTGCAACTGCGCCAGGCTTGATAATGGTAAAGGTTAGTTTTCCTTTCATGGTATAGTAATTTAATTCATTTGCGAATATATTAATATTTGTGAACAGTTAACCTGCGAAATATATTTTATCTTTGAAGTCGGATAAAGATTTAACCGTTTTTGTAACATCGTATGCAGCTGCTAATGCAGTTGACATCAGTTTGCAGCCATAACAAAATCTTGTCTCGGAAATCGTTGTGTGCCCTGGAAGTTTTTTGTCTTTGTGGTTAAAGTCTTGCTGCAATTTCCAAATTCCACCGACACAAACTAAAAACCAATAATTTGAAATCATTAAATAAGTCCGATCTGTCACGCTTAAAGGATCTTCTTGAAAAATCAAGCAATGTCCTGATTACAACACACCATAATTCGGATGGCGACGCTATTGGCTCAACCCTCGGATTGGCCCTTGTGCTTCAAAAAGCCGGCAAAAAGGTAAACATTGTGACCCCGAATGAATATCCTCATTTCCTGAAATGGATGCCGGGATCGGACTTGATCACTGTTTTTAAAGGTAACGAGGGGGCCGTGCAAAAGATGGTTGACTCCGCTGATCTTATTTTTTGTGTCGATTATAACGAAAAGTCACGTCTAAAATATGCCGCGGAAATTATTTTCGGGGGAAATGCGACAGTTGTGCTTATCGATCACCATCCCGATCCTGCCGACTTTGCGGACCTGACTTTTTCTGAAACCGACCTGGGCTCAGCCTCGGAGCTGATCTATCATGTTATTGTGGGCCTGGACATGGAAAACTTAATCGATAAGGATGTTGCCAGCGTGCTGTATGCCGGGATTATGACCGACACCGGCTGCTTCAGTTTCTCATGCTCCTATCCGGGTGTTTTCGAAGTGGTTGCAAAACTAATTAACCATGGAATACCCAAAGACGAGATTCATTCCCGGATTTATGACAACTATTCCGATGCCCGGATGCGGCTCATGGGATTTTGTCTTAACGAAAAAATGATTATCATTCCTGAATACCACACGGCCTATATCAGCCTGACTCAGGAAGAACTTAACCGCTTTGCCCATGTGCCCGGAGATACCGAAGGATTTGTGAATCTTCCCTTCTCAATTAAAGGAATCATTCTTACGGCATTTTTCATGGAGCGTAAAGATCATGTGAAGATATCATTCCGCTCTCGTGGCCATTTCTCCGTTACCGAACTTGCCAAAACCAATTTCAGGGGAGGAGGACATATGAATGCTGCAGGAGCCGAGTGGGATTTGCCACTCGAAAAAACAATACAGCGCTTTTTGGATATCCTGCCCAATTATGCTGAAAAACTGAAATGAGACAGCTGAAATTATATTTACTACTTTCTTTAATAACGCTGGCCTCCTGCAAAAACGAGGTTCAGGTTGTTCAGGAGGATTCGCCACGGGATGGGAACAAAAAGTCCGAGACCCTGATTAAGATGAACAATTATGTGGCAAAACGCAATCAGGAACTTGTTGCGCAATTTGTGAAAAGAACTGGCCTTGCCATGACAGAGACCGGATCAGGGCTTTGGTACGGAGTCTATTCTAAAGGACTTGGGAACAAGGTAGAATCCGGTGATATTGTCAGCATTTCATATAAACTGAGGCTTCTCGACGGAACCCTTGTTGATTCCGTTTCATCGAGCAAACCCAAAGAGTTCCAGGCAGGAAAGGGCGGGGTGGAGGCAGGCCTCGAAGAAGGTATATTGTTTCTGCACGAAGGCGACAGTGCCCGGTTCATCATTCCTCCCCACCTTGCACACGGAAATTTTGGCGATCAGGGGAAAATTCCGCCGGGAGCCTTCTTATTCTATGATCTATGCCTTATGCGTATTAAACCCTGAGAAATGAAAGGAATATTAATCGTTCTGGCAACATTGCTGCTTTCCTCCTGCAGCAAAATCCCCGGCTATAAAAAGCTTACCCCGGAAATTTATTTCTCGCTCAAGCAATTCGGCAATCCTGGCAAAAAGCTTGTTGTTGGCGATTATGTCACCGTAAATATTGAATACAGGACAAGCCGGGACTCGGTTTTTTTTCAAGGGATCAGGAAAGTCAAACTGAACCCACCCCTGGACGATGCCTCGGTTGATCATTGCTTTCTGAAAATGAATGAGGGAGACAGCACCTCGTTTCTAATCCCGGTATCAGAATTCTTCAACAACACGCTAAAGAGAAGCCTCCCTGAATTTGTGAAGGATGGGGAAATGATGAAGCTGAATGTGCGATTGCTGGAAATACAATCGGAAAAGGAGTTCCAGAAAGAAAAACAACTTTTTTTGACATGGTCGGCCGAACTGTCAGAATACGAAAACATTATTCTCAGGAAGTATCTTAAAGAGGAGAAAACCGATATTCAGGCCAAACCGGAGGGCTTTTACATGATAAGCCTCAAAAGCGGAAACAACCGAAAAGTGCTTAAGGGGGATCATATTTGGGTGCACTATGAGGGTAAATTTCTCAATGGCAAGTTTTTCGATGGTACCTACCGAACCCACGAGCCGGTTGATTTCATCTATGGAAACCAATTCGTGCTGATTAGCGGACTTGAACAGGCCCTCGCTTACATGTCGGAAGGCGAAACAGCAATGGTTATCCTGCCTTCCGGACTTGCCTTTGGCGACAAGGGCGACGACTTTGGAATTATTCCTCCGTATACCTCCCTCATTTATACCCTGGAAGTTGTTAAAATTCAATAAGCCTGAAACCAAAGGCAACCAAATAGCATAACTTTGCATCTAAGAAATAAATAATCAACAACTATAAAAAAATGAACATTAGAAGTATTAAACTTTTAGCATTAGCGGGTATTTTGATATTTTCGGTTTCATCTTGCATGAAAGATGACAGCGAGGCACAGATTGCTGAAGAGACTAGAATTCTTAACAATTATATCTTATCCAACAATATCACGGTGCAACCAACCGAATCCGGGTTGTATTATATCGAAACCCTTGCCGGAACCGGTGATTCCGCAAAAGTTGGAACGTGGATGGAGATTAGGTACACGGGAAGGCTGATTTATAACAACAGTGTTGTTATGACATCCGAAAAACAGGTTGCTGTTGACAATGGTCTTTATGTTGACAAAGTCTATTATGGTCCTACCAGACTCATTCTGGGTTATATTTCGTATGCCGGACTGAATCAGGGAATTGCCAAAATGAGAGAGGGGGGAAAGAGCCGGTTGATTTTCCCTTCAGATCTTGCATTGGGCGGACAATCCACTGCGATGATCCCCGCATATAGCTCATTTGTTTTTGATGTGGAGCTGGTAAATGTAATTCCCGATCCAAGGAGTTTTGAAACCGGATTGATGATGGAGTACCTGCAGTCAAAAGAATTATCGACCGATTCAACCGCAACCGGAATTTACTATACAGAAACCGTTGAGGGCGAAGGCGACTTCCCCGTCGATGGCGATGCGGTAACGGTTACCTATACAGGCAAGTTTCTGAATGGGACTGTATTCGACGGTACAGGCAAGAGTTTTGGATTTACACTCGGAACAAATGCTGTAATCCCGGGTTTTGAGAACGGGGTGAAAATGCTTCGGAAAAATGCTTCGGCAACTGTTGTTATACCGTATTATCACGCCTATGGCGAATATGGCAGGTTTGACAACTATTACAGAAATGTAATTCCTCCTTTTACAACCCTGGTATTCGACCTTAGCCTTACCAATATTGTAAAAAACTAGATTTCTCAGGCCTGGATCAGAAAAACCGCAGGTTGCTTATCCAGGTCTGCTTTTGTTTTCCTCCACTTTTCAATACTTTTTACCTCCACACTCTCACCTTCTGTGGTTAGATTTTTTGCTATGCAGAGCTGGGTGGCAGGCTGGCATACCTTAAGAATCTCCTCATACAGCCGCATGTTGCGATAGGGGGTCTCAATAAAGATCTGTGTCTGATTTTCCCGTTTCGAACGGGCTTCCATATCTTTTAAAGCGCTTGCGAGATCTTTTTTGTCAACCGGAAGGTAGCCCTTGAATGCGAAATTCTGACCGTTGAGGCCTGAGGCCATCAGTGCCATCAGGATGGATGAGGGCCCTGTAAGAGGGATAACCCTGATTCCGCGTTTATGGGCGATTTCAACCACAAGTGCCCCGGGGTCGGCTACTGCAGGAACTCCCGCCTCTGATATAATTCCCATATCAATACCTTTTTCACAGGGGAGCACGAGGCCGGGGATGTCTGCAACGGGCGTATGTTTGTTCAGTTCGAAAAAAACAATATCGTCTATTTTGTGCGGATAAGCTGTTTTTACAAGAAAACGCCTCGCATTCCTAATGTCCTCCACAATAAAGTGATTAAGGTTGTGCAGTGTTTTTATTACTCCTGCTGGAATAACGTCCTCCGGGGCAGTGTCGCCAAGAGTGTTTGGTATCAGGTAAATATTTCCGGACATAATTTTTTCCTAAAGATAAAGAAGAATTTCCGGAATCGTTGAGGTGTTGCAAGCAAGTTAATTCAGCATCTTTGTATAATTGAATTATTTAAGAAAAGATGTTTTAAATTCTGATTTCACAACAAAAAATCACCTCATGATTGATAAGTCCCCGATGACACCCTTGTTTTTTAAACCACAGTCTCTCAGGTATGTGTTGATCCTAATAGTATGGCTGACAGGTTTGTTTTATGGTGTAAGTGGACAAGTGCAGCAGCAAAAAACAATAGAACTTACTGCTGATGAACAATTCTATATCAAACAACACGGGGAAATAAAAATGTGTGTTGATCCCGATTGGGAACCCTATGAGCGCATCAACAGTAATGGCGAGCACGAGGGCATTGCCGCCGACCTTATAAACCTTATTGCTGAGCGTGCCGGGGTTTCGCTTACGCTAGTCGTGACCCAAACCTGGGAAGAGAGTCTGGAAGCCTCAAATAAAGGTAAATGTGAAATACTTAGCTTACTCAATCAATCTGCCGAACGCGACAAATGGCTACTGTTCACCCGTCCGTACTTTGTCGATCCCAATGTTTTTATTACCCGGGAAGAACATGGGTTCATTTCCAATCCAGCTAGTTTGTCTGGAGAAACTATCGTTTTGCCCAGGGGGACAAGTATTGAAGAGTTGGTCAGGAGAGACTACCCAAACCTTAAGGTAATCATCGTAGCATCGGAGGCAGAGGCAATTGCCATGGTTTCCGAGCGAAAAGCAGATATGACCATGCGTTCGTTGATTATGGCAGCAAGTGTCATCAAAAAAGAAGGGCATTTCAACCTGAAAATAGCAGGCCAACTGCCCGTTTATTCAAACAAGCTGCGCATTGGTGTGATAAAAACCGAGCCCATACTCAGAGATATTCTCGATAAAGCTGCATCAACAGTTACTCCTCAGGAGGTGCAACAAATAGTAAACCGTTACATTTCAATAAAAGCAGAAACCGCCTATGATTATTCTTTGATCATAAGAGCAATACTGTTTTTCTTGTTTTTGGCAGCAATCGTAGTTTTTTGGAACTATAAACTTACAAAAGTCAATAGAAAACTGGCAGCCAGCAAAGATGAACTCACTGCCCTAAGCATGAATCTCAAGAAAGACATTGAAATTCGTATTCAGGCTGAAGAAGCGCTGCGTGAAAGCGAAGAAAAGTATCGCCTCCTTACCGAAAATATGGCAGATGTTATTTGGGTTCTGAACTTAAATGCGGGCAAGTTTAATTATATCAGCCCTTCGGTATTTCAACTAAGAGGCATAACAGCAAGTGAAGCCATGAATGAAAGGATTGAAGATTCGCTCACCCCCGAATCGGTTGTATTGGTTGAGAAAACCATTGCTGAAAATGTTGAAAAATTCATGGCACATCCTGCATTGCAACAGCATTACATTAACGAGCTTCAGCAGTATTGTAAAAATGGACAAGCTATTTGGATAGAAGTGTCAACACAATTCCGCTTCAACTCTGCAGGTGAAACCGAAATTCTTGGTGTAACCAGGAATATTGAAGAAAGAAAAAAAAATGAGGCGGATATAATTCAGAAAGCGGAAGAGCTTCAAAGACTCAATGCCGAAAAAGACAAGTTCTTGTCGATCATTGCCCACGACCTCAAAAGCCCATTCAATGGAATTATGGGTATGAGTCAGGTGATTGTGGATCAGCTCAAAAAGAAAGACTATAATGACATTGAGAAATATGCAGGAATTATCTTTCAATCATCAGAACGAGCGGTTGGATTACTGACGAACCTCATGGATTGGGCACGATCGCAGACAGGACGCATGAAATACAATCCGCAGTATATAGAATTGGTGCAACTTATCGATGAAATAAAACCCATTTTTGACGACATTGCCGCCCAAAAGTCGGTTGCCATTTCAAAATCACTACCATCCAATGCTCTTGTTTTTGCCGACAAGGAAATGATTAGTACAATATTGAGAAACCTGATCTCCAATGCCGTCAAATTTTCTTTTCCGGGAGGGGAAATTACAATTAAAGTGGAGGAAAGTCAGGCCGAGCTGAAAATTTCAGTTATCGACAAGGGCGTCGGCGTGCCCACAAACAAAATTGATAAACTTTTCAGGATCGATGAGAATTACTCAACAATTGGTACCAATAACGAAAAAGGAACAGGCTTGGGCCTTATTCTGTGTAAAGAATTCGTTGAAAAACACGGCGGGAAAATTTTGGTAGAAAGTGAAGAGGGAAAAGGCAGTGTTTTTTCGTTTACTATCCCAACTATTAGAAACATAAATTGAAAATTTGCATCCAATCGAGTAAACGGCTCCTCTCGGTTTTTTTTGTATTTTCGCATATGCTTTTCGGTGATTTTGGTAAGCCATAAATAACAGGATTTTGAAAATAACATTTTTAGGTACCGGTACCTCACAGGGTATTCCTGTAATTGGTTGTAAATGTCCGGTTTGTGTTTCGGGGGATGAGAAGGATAAGCGCCTTAGATCGTCTATCCTCATCGAGCATGAAAATACAAGCATTATTGTCGATACCGGTCCCGATTTTCGTCAGCAGATGCTGAGGGCTAAAGTCGACAAGTTGGATGCCGTGCTCTTCACCCATGAGCACAGGGACCACATTGCAGGTCTCGACGATATCCGGGCTTACAACTTCATTCAGCAGCAGCCTATGGATGTTTATGCCGAGGAAAGGGTTTTCAGAGCCTTGAATTATGAGTTCCCCTATATCTTTGCCGAGAAAAAGTATCCCGGTGTACCACAGCTCAATGTAAATATCATAACTAACTTCACATTCCATATTAACAGTATTCCAATTGTTCCCATCCGGGTAATGCACTACCGGTTGCCGGTACTCGGATTCAGAATCGGACAGTTTGCGTATATCACCGATGCCAACTATATTTCGGAAGAGGAGATGGAAAAACTAATCGGGGTAAAATATCTGGTGATCAATGCACTGAGAAAGGAAAAGCATGTATCTCATTTCACACTCGAACAGGCCCTGCATGTAGTTCGCCAGCTTAGTCCCAAAAGAGCCTATCTCACCCATCTAAGCCATCAGATGGGGCTTCATGCCGGGGTGCAGAAGGAGCTTCCTGCTAATGTACTGGTGGGATACGATGGCTTGGTTCTTGAGATCTAATCTCCGGGAAAGACAGTTATTTCTTTTATATAACCGGTCATATTACCTCTTCCTTAAAACATCCAAAGCTGTCATATATCCGCTGAAAATGGAGCCTGAGAATCCTCCTCCGAATTTTCCCCAGGCCGAGGCAATATGAAGATTTGCGGGCAAAACCGAAAGATAATCCGTTGTTTTGCCGGGATTTTGTGCAAAGCCGTAAACAGCACCCTCAGGATTCAGGGTGTAGCGCCTTACAGTCAATGGTGTGCCGGTTTCAACATATTCGACGGCATCCCTGAAGCCGGGAATAAGCTTTTCGCATCGGGCTATAATGGTTTCTGCAACTTCGGCTTTTTTCTTCAAATAGGCCTTTCTATCCATTCCCTCCCAATCAGAAGCATAGTCGATACAGCAAACCGCACCGACGCTTTTACCCTCAGGGGCCAGCTCCGAATCTACCTGACTGTAATCAACGAGCGTGAAGCCGCGGGTTTCAAAGCCGGAATGATTGTTCCCCGCGATATCTTTTTGTGTTTTTATGGTAGGATCAAAAACAAATGTCGAGTAATACGGGTTCCCAACCTCTTTAAGGGGTTTTTTGAATCCAAAATACACTGTGAGCAAGGATGCTCCCGGTTTTAAATCCTTAATCTTTTCCAATAGGATTTGTCGCTGGCCTTCAGGAAGAAGTTCCTTAGCCAGGGTCGGCACAGAGGCGTTGACAATAATCTCTGTCGCGAGATCCGTGAAAGACTGTTTGTTTTTTCCCATGATAGTTTCGTAGCTGACTCCTACCGGTCGGTCTTCTTCAAAAATGATAGCTGTGGCGAGTGTGTTTAGTTTAACCGTACCCCCATTAGCCTCGATAACCGATACCAGAGCGTTTGAAAGAATCTGCGAGCCTCCCTTGATAAAACTGGCATTACCTCCATAATAACTTCCCTGAGCAACCAAATAGTAGTTAAGCGAGATCGAGTAGGGGTCGTCATGGAAGTATCCCAGGTTTCCCAGAAGAATCAGTTTAAGATCCTCGTTGCCGATATGCTCGTCGAGGAAGTCGCCCAGACTACGTTCAGGGAGTCCGGCCGATTCTGCAATAATCTTGCGCGAGTTCAGAACATGGTTGAAATAGGTCTTCAGACCTTGTGCTTCACCGGGAAACAATTCAGCCAGCCGACGCTCCGCTTCCTCCGGGTTGTGGGGTACAACAACATTCTGCCTTCCGTTCACAAACCTGTAAAACTCAGGAAGCCCCAGGAGTGATACCTTCTCGGTGAGGCCCAGATCCCTGAAGATCTTAACTTTGAGATCCCTTGCATGGGGTCCGTCCATTTCATGAAGACCCACCTCCAATGTGAAGTCTTTGCGTTGAAATGTGGTTGCGCAACCTCCCGGTCGGTCGTGTTGCTCAAGCAGAAGAACTTTTTTTCCTTCTTTTGCCAGTTTCGCTCCGGCAGTAAGTCCGCCGAGGCCGGCGCCGATGATGATGATGTCGTGTTTCACGGGAAGTGAGTATAGTGAGTGAAGTGAGTGAAGTGGGTTATTCCGGTTTGATGGGATAGCGCTTGAAGGGTTTATCCCTGTCGAAAAGATACCTGTAGGTTATGTAGTGCTTTACCGGTTCACTTCCCACAGCCATGAAAATCTTTCTCATTTTGGGGTTAAAGTCGCCCACCCAGGAAAACTCAATCTCTGTGTAATGGGGTTTGCTGGCCATTACTCTGGCAATATTGAGGATGATGGCCGACTCGATGCCCAGGCCCTGGAATGCCGGTACAACCCCCATCAGGACCCCACGGGCTCTTGTCATAGTCTTTTTCTTTTTTAAGTAGAGGAATTTCAGCATTGCGGGCAGACTGAGCTTCCCGTTCAGATGCTTGAGAATCAGGTTTACATCGGGGTACATGAGATAGATGGCGATGGGCTTACCCTTGTGATAAGCAAACCAGATAAACTCCTCATCGATTATGGCTTTTCCTTTCTGAATTGTTTTTTTAATATAAGCCGGTTCCAACGGTTCGAAGTTCTCCTTGAACGATGCCCAGGCTTCATTGAACACCTCGGCAAAATCAGCCACATATTTGTCAGTTTTTTTATACTCAAAATGACTGAAGCTGTAATCGGGCTTTTTCGCAACCCACTCAGCAATTTTAAGGAATTTCGGGGGAAGCTCCTTTTTGAGGTTGAGGTGAAAACCTTCCTGCTTATAATAAGTTTGGAAACCATACGACTCAAAAAGATCCTGGTAGTACGAGTGGTTAAAGGCAATTTCGTATGAAGGATGCGTAAACCCGTCTACCAGAAGACCCCAATACTTGTCGGTCTCGCCAAAATTTATCGGGCCGTCCATGGCGTCCATTCCCTTTTCCCTAAGCCACTCACGAGCTGTGTCGAACAGCAGAAAGGCTGCCTCCCGGTTGTTGATGCACTCGAAGAAACCCATTCCCCCGGTAGGCTGGTCTTGTTTAAAGGCAGTTTGTCGATCAATAAATGCAGCGACCCTTCCAATAAGTTTTTGTTCCCCGTCGTAAAGAAGCCATCTTGAGGCTTCTCCGTGCTTGAAAAACACGTTCTTCTCCGGGTCGAAAATCGATTCAATCTCCTTATCGAGGGGACAAACCCATGTTGGATTGTGCTGGTAGATGATGCGTGCAGCCTCGTGAAAAGAATTACGGGTCTGCTTGCTGTTTACTGGTGCGATATGCATTGGGTTTTTATTTTTCGTGCCGGGATCAGAATTGCCTCTTGTAAATTCCATCCAACATATCCTTGTATTTGGATTCAACCACTTTCCGTTTCAACTTTAGGCTGGCCGATAATTCGCCGGTGTGTGGCGACCATTCGTCGGCTACAATGCGAAAACGCATTATTCTCTCAGGTTCGGAAAGTGTTTTGTTAAGCTGTGCAATTTCTTTGTTGAAAATATCCCTTACCTCTTGCAGACAGATAAGTTCAAAATTCCCCTGTCCGGAAAAAATCTGTTGCGATTGGCACCATTCCTTCAGATACTTGAAATCGGGCAACACCAGTGCGCTGGCAAATTTCTGGTGCTCTCCGACTACCATTGCCTGATCGATAAAGACAGACTCTTTCAGTCTGTTTTCAATGGGTTGGGGAGCAACAAACAGACCGTTTGAGAGCTTGAAAATTTCCTTGCTGCGGTCGGTAATGTTAAGGAATTTGCCTTCCACCCAATTCCCAACGTCCCCGGTATGAAACCAGCCTTCCTCGTCAATCACTGTCCGGGTAAGCTCTTCATCTTTATAGTAGCCAATCATAACATTGTGTCCGCGGGTTAGGATTTCCCCGTCGTCATTGATCTTAGCCTCAACACCATCGATCAGGGCACCCACGGTTCCCAGTTTGCAAAGGGGCTTTTCCTGACGGTTGATGGTGATGATGGGGGAGGTTTCCGTTAAGCCGTACATGTTAAGAATCTTGATCCCTGCAGCCCAGAAAATACGTTCCAGACGGGGCTGAAGGCTGGCTCCGCCGCAGCCCACAAGACGGGGACAGCCTCCGAGTGCTTCTCTCCATTTGCTGAAGATCAGCTTATCGGCAATTTTAAGCTTGCGTTCGTAAAACCAACCGTTTTCACCAAATGGCTTGTAGCGAAGTCCCAGCCTAACAGCCCAAAAGAAGATTACCTTCTTCATGCCTTTGAGACTCCGGCCTTTGGCCATGACATTGTCGAACACTTTTTCAAGAATCCGGGGAACCGCATCGAACCCTGTTGCCCGGATCTCTTTGAGGTTTGCCGCGATTGTCCCCATGTTTTCAGCATAATAGATGCATGCGCCGGCATATTGTGTCTGGTAATTTCCCATTCTGCCGCCCACATGGCACAGGGGGAGGATACTCAGGTAACGATCGTCGGGACCCAGGTTAAACACCTCGGCTGCAGCCAGAAAATTCCTTACCAGGTTCTGATGGGAGAGAAGCACGCCCTTTGAAGTGCCGGTGGTTCCCGATGTGTAAATCAAGGAAGCCGGATCAGAGGGTCTGATCTCATTTTTTATTTCCTCAAGCTTAATAAGGCTTTGTGCCGTGCAACTCTTCCCTGCTTCAATAACCTCTATCCAACTTCTGGCATTATCCGCCTTATTGAAAGTGTAGACAAACTTCACATTTTCGATTTGATCGCAAAGCGGTTGAATGCTTTCGTGCAATTTATTGTCGGAAACAATCACCATTCTTGCATCGCAATGTTCGAGAATGTATTTGTATTCGGGGGAGCTCAGGGAAGTATAAACCGGCACATGGATAACCCCGACCATGGTCATTCCCATATCGATAAAATTCCATTCCGGGCGGTTGTTCGAAATGCTGGCGATTTTGTCGCCCTTTTTAAAGCCAAGCTCCAGAAGGCCAAGCGCAAACCACCTGGAATAATTGTTGTAGTCCTGAGCATTGTGCTTTATCCATTTCCCCTCGGTTTTCGAAGCCAAAACATCCGAATTGGGGAAGAGTCTCAGATACCTGTCGAGGAGGTCGAAGATACGGGTTGGTTCCATTTAAAATAGATAAGTATTCAAGTACCAATATAAGCATAGTATGAAAATCGGACAAGATAATCCGTCGTTTTTTCAAAATGGCTTTGAAATTATGCGAAATAGTCTTCAAAATCCCATTTTTGCCCCGGTTTTGGTCAGATTTCCCTTTATTTCCAAAGGCAATCCTGTTAAACCAATCCTAAAATCCTGTACCGGATGCCCAAACCATTGATATAGGTCTTTTTGCCAGGAAATCCCTGTCTGTTGCAATTAGGGAGGCACTATTTCAAAAATAGCGCTTGCCATTTTAATGATATGTTGAACTATTTTAAAGATAAGGCGGATATTTTAAATTTTTCGCGGACCTTTTCAATCCTGGACCTTGATCTTTTACTATTTTCGGGGATCTTTTAATAATATGGCTGTCTCTTTTAATACTTTCGCTGTCTCTTTTAATATTTTTGCAGGCTCTTTTAATAATTTGGGCGTCTCTTTTAATATTCTCGCGGACTCTTTTAATAATATGGCGTCCCTTTTAATAATATGGCGTCCCTTTTAAAGATATGGCGACTCTTTTAATAATATGGCGTCCCTTTTAAAGATATGGTGACTCTTTTAATAATATGGCGACTCTTTTAATAATATGCTGTCTCTTTTAATAATATGGCGCCTCTTTTAATAATTTGGCGCCTATTTCAATATTTTCAGGCCTATTTAAGAATAGCTTGCTCCTTTGCCAAAATCAGAGCGGACATGTTTTTTTACCACCTGAGGATAAAATATCTTTCTCCATATCCGCCCATTCATGAAGGTCATTTGCCTCCTGTGCCATAGACCTGATCCATGGACAAATTGCTGCATCCAATGACACCGCCTCCTCTCAAAATTCAAAGCCTTTTAGTTTTTTTCTTACGGAGTTGGCACGAAATTAAATTAAAGGTTTACTTTTAATACTTAGTTGGATTTTTGATACATACGCTGCGGATTTGGGGCGGTGGGTATTAGGGTTGGATATATAAATTGTTAGGGGCAAGTGTAGGAGACAGACAACGACATAGAAAATTGAAAAATAAACCATTGTGACATGATAGAAAAAATGAAAAGACAAAAAAATATGTTTAAACCATTTATTTTATGAAAAAAATTATAATCCTCTTTCTATGTTTGCAATCAGTTTTAGTTTTTTCGCAAGTGGATGCGGATTATAAACTACTGAGCGAGCAAAGTAAATCGGAATCTTTAAATCCGGTTCGTCCCGGAATCCCTGGTAAGCAAGATTTCTGGAACGAAAAATCATCAATGTTTATTTATGCTCCGGCATTCAATTTTAATAATTCAAGCTGGATAATACCCGAAACAAAATATTACAGATATACTGCGTTCTCGTTTAAAAATTATAAAGAATACATTTTTACTGCAAATACTCCTTTTGAATCATTGGCACAAATATGGAACAGACTCTCGGTTGGAGAGGTTTACCTGAAAGTGGAAGCCGTTAGCCTGAATGAACAAGATTTTTTACTTGCGGGCAGTCGTTTTTTTCATAAATCAGCTTGTTTTACCCCGCCCTATCCTGCGTCTAAATATTCTTTTGAAGAAGCTTTTCAAAAGGGGTTAAAGTATCAATACGATCAACCGCACATAAAAAAATGGTTACTTACCAGCAAGCCGGATCATAATGAACATAAATTATACTGCTACTCAGCATTGGAAGTCGGAAGTGTAATTAATGCAATGCTTTTGTATAATAAATATTTTCCAGAGAACGATACATCGCTTGTCATTGCAAAAAAAGCTGCCGATTATTTAATTCTGAACGCTGAACCAAAAGGGAATTCATTAGAATATTTTCCACAAGTTTATGAAGGCAACGATTTAAATGCCGGAAATTTCGTGGACGAAATAATTATGACAGAACCCGCTTCCACAGGTAAATCATACCTGGATCTTTATGACAAAACTAAAGAAAAGAAATATTTTGAAGCTGCGCAACGAATTGCCAATACTTATTTAAAAACGCAACTCCCCTCCGGAACCTGGCATATCCGTATTAATAAAAAAACAGGCAAGCCTGTTTCTGATGAATTTTGTATTCCCATTAAAATAACAGATTTTTTATCGTTGTTTGACGAAAGATACAAGTTAAACAAATATCAAAGCGCAATTGATTCTGCTATCGCCTGGATTTGGGAAAACCCTGTTAAGACATTTAACTGGATTGGTCAGTTTGAAGATGTAGCCGCTGCTAAACCCTATCAGAATCTTACAAAATACGAAGCATCATGGTTTGCTCAATATCTCTTAAATAATTTGGATAAGGATTCATCATATATACTTACAGCAAAGGAGTTAATTGCTTTTTGCGAAGACCAGTTTGTGGTGTGGGAAAGTCCCGGGATTTATGATAATTGGGGAAATTCTTCTAAGCGATGGCATACACCTGCTGTACTTGAGCAATATCATTGTTATGTCCCAATTGATGCCAGTGCCGTGCAGATGATAAATACATTTTATCTGGCGTACAAAAAAACCAATGAAATAATATATCGCGAAAAAGCAATCGCGCTTGCAAATAGTCTCGTAAATACTCAAAAAGAAGATGGAATGATTCCAACATTTTGGGCAGCTGGATTTTCTGAGTTCTGGAATAATTGTATGGTTAGCAGTTTAACAATGCTGGATAAGTTTACAAATGACAAATAAA
>CAMAZH010000034.1 GCA_945863035.1 Chitinophaga pinensis
TTTTTTTTAACGGGGGAGGTAAACGCCCAGGACCTGACTCCACCGGAACAACCCGTCATTTCTTATGTTACAGTCGACACATCCACGAACAACACGCTTGTTTTCTGGGAGAAAAGCCCCTCGTCCGACGTGGTTGGTTATATAGTATATTCTGAAGAATACGTAGGTGGTTGCTGGCAAGGGCAAATTCTGGACACGGTGACTGCATCCATCACAAACTATATTCACAATGCTGCAGTGCTTTCCGAGAAACAGTCAATCTTATATAGCGTAACAGCTTTCGATACAGCTGGCAACCAAAGCCTTCGAAAACCTGTCTTATGCAAAACCGAAGGTTTGCACAGCACCATACACAACACCCTGGTTTACGATTCCTGCGCCAGCACCATCACCTTGCGCTGGAACAAGTATCTGGGTTGGGGGAACAGTGTCAGCGCATATCGTGTGAATATGAAGATCGGATCCGGCTCCTTTGAAGCCATTGCGGGAACAGACCCCAGCGACACCAGCTATGTAGTTTATGGCATCCCCGAAAACACGCTGTATTCTTTTCTCATCGAAGCTGTAAACTATAACACATTGGTTTCCGCCTCAAACATTGCATCAAAGTTCACTTATATGCCCCCGCCTCCCGACGAGCTCCGCCTAAATTCTGTTGTGGTAACGGGACCCTATACACTAGACATTAGCTTCAGTTACAGCGAAGACTCCCCCATTACCGACTTTGCATTGTTGCGATCCAATCAGGAATTCTCCGAATTCGAACCGGTAAAAACAATCCGGAACATACTTACCTCCCCGGCGGTAATTCAGGACTCGGTCTTTACTACAATAAACAAGTATTATTATCGTGTTGCAGCGGTCAATTCATGCGGATCGGTGATCGGCACAAGCAATCTTGGCGTGAATCTGCTCCTGCAGGGTATAAATTCGGAAGAAACTGTTAACCTGGAGTGGAATATCTATCAGGATTTCCTTCAAGGAATTGAAAAATATGATATTTTTCGTTTGGACACTGCCGGCAACTCTGTCCTGGTGGGTTCTGTTGCTAATCAGAATACATATACAGATGACCTCTCCTCCCTTTTTGGTCAAAACTATTCCGGGAAAATTCTTTACCAAATCGTCGCATATGAAAAAAACAACGGCAATTATTCGGTTTCGAACCTCTGCGAAATAAAAATCAAGTCCGACATCTGGATGCCTAATGCTTTTACCCCTAACGGCGATGGGAAGAACGATGTTTTCGCTCCCGTATTGACCGTTCTCCCCTCTGATTTCCTGATGCAGATATATGATCGGTTCGGAATTGTGGTCTTCAAGTCCGAAAGCCCCGATTTTGGGTGGGATGGGCGTATCAACGGCAACAACCCGGCCCCGGAAGGGGTATATATTTATCATGTCCAGCTATCCTCCTTTAACGGACAAAAGTTTAGTAAAACCGGACATGTCACCGTTTTTTACCCATAGGGGAGATTAGTTTTAAACTTCCCTTGAATTCATTATCTTTGGCATTGAATTTTAAAACAAAAACAATTGTAATTGTATAAAAACTCTGTGAATGACGGCAATTGAGAAGACGGAACAAGCGGAAATACAGAGGCAATTTGAAGAACTCCTGCAAACTTGCGTATTCTGTAAAACAGATGCCGACAAGGAACTTATCACCAAAGCATTCCATTTCGCTTCTGAAGCACACCGGGGAATGAGGAGGAAATCCGGCGAGCCTTATATTGTCCATCCCATAGCTGTTGCCAAAATCGTAAACCAGGAAATCGGTCTTGGTGTCAAATCAATTATTTCAGCGCTTCTCCACGATGTGGTGGAAGACACCGACTACACCATAGAAGACATACAAATCAATTTCGGGCCCAAGGTTGCATCGATCATCGACGGGCTCACGAAGATTTCCGGAGTTTTCGACAACAAATCGTCTCTGCAGGCGGAGAACTTCAGAAAGATGCTTCTAACCCTTTCTGAAGATGTAAGGGTTATCCTGATCAAACTGGCCGACCGACTGCACAACATGCGCACCCTGGATTCACTCCCCCGGCACAAACAGATCAAAATCGCAGGCGAAACCATATATCTCTTCGCCCCATTGGCGCACAGATTGGGACTCTACGCCATCAAAACAGAACTTGAGGATTTAAGCCTGAAATACAGGTACCCGAAAATTTACGATGAGATTGTCGCAAAAATCCGTGACAACGAGGAAAAACGAATTAACCTGATTAACAAGTTTTCACTTCCGATAATGGATAAGCTCGTTAAAAACGATATCAAATTCCAGATAAGCGGGCGACCCAAATCCATATATTCTGTATGGAACAAAATGCAGCAGAAAAACGTCGAGTTCGAGGAAATCTTCGATTTGCTTGCGATCCGTATCGTGTTTGAGCCAAATATTACCATTCCCGAGAAAACACAATGCTGGAATATTTATTCCCTGATAACTGATATTTATCCTCCCCGGCCCGACCGGATCAGGGACTGGGTATCGACCCCGAAAGCCAATGGCTACGAGGCGCTGCATGCAACCGTTATGGGTCCGTACGGGAAATGGATTGAAGTGCAGATCCGTTCCAAGCGAATGGATGAAATTGCCGAAAGAGGCTTTGCCGCACACTGGAAATACAAAGAACCGGGAGCCGACGACCGGGAACTTGATAAATGGCTGAAAAAGATCAGAGAACTTCTTGAAAATCCCACGACCGACGCTCTGGAGTTTCTTGATGACTTCAAGATGAATCTCTTCTCCTCCGAGATTTTCGTGTTTACCCCAAAAGGCCAGATAAAAACGCTACCTGCAGGTGCAACGGCCCTGGACTTCGCCTATGAGATCCACACCAAAATCGGCAATAAAGCTATTGGCGCGAAAATCAACCATCACTTGGTAGCCCTCAACCACCAGCTTCAAAGTGGCGACCAGGTTGAAATCATAACTTCCGAAAACCAAAAGGTTCAGCGTGAGCTTCTCGATTACGCGATCACTGTCAAGGCAAAAAGCGCAATTAAAACGGCCCTTAAAGCCGAAACAAAAAACAGGATAGAAGTAGGGAAAAAACTGCTTGAAGAAAAGCTCCTCGAGCTAAAGCTTCAACCCAGCTCACGGATTTTCAAAAAATTGCTCCCCGCTTATGAGGTAGCCTCCAAAGATGAGCTTTACTCAAAAATCGGCAGCGGACTTGTGACTCTTGAGGACCTCAAAAAAATCCTGCGGAAAAACACAAAAAGCAAATGGATTAAATATTGGGATCTTTCGCTTGCCAAATCGGGACTCACAAAGGCTAAAGAAGAAAACCCTCCCGATTCGAAAGGCACGTTTGTGGTTCACGAAGGCCTTGAGGACGACGAGAAAAACTATGTTCTCGCAAAATGCTGCAATCCCATTCCCGGAGATGAGGTAATAGGTTATAAAGACGAATTCGACACCGTAACCATTCACCAGGCACGATGCGAGGAGGCGGTGAGGTTAGCCTCCCGGCAGGGAAACAGGGTGGTTCCTGTAACTTGGACCAAACACAAAATACTCGCCTATCTCGTGACCATCGCCATCAACGGATTTGACCGCTTTGGCGTCTATAACAATATCACCACGGTAATTTCCAAAGAGCTGAGTGTAAACATCCGAACCATTAACCTCCATGGGCACGATGGCATATTCGAAGGCACCATAGAGCTTTATGTACATAACACCACCGATCTCAATAACCTAATAATGAATCTGATCAAGATTAAAGGTGTGGAGACTGTTCACAGAGTAGAGAGCAAAGAGTAGGCATACTAGGCGTTTCCGATACGAATAGCGTATTTCCACCTGGATTCAGCAGGTAAGAACACCTGCGAAAACCGGGTGTCAAAAATTACTTTTCAAGTGATATTACTATTTGGGATCCATCCTGCAGACCATACATTTGTCAAAGTAAATTTTGTGTTGTGAGATCAAATTAAGAACTTACGAATCCTCTTAAAAAAAGATAATGAAAAATAAGCTTTTAAACTTATTGGTTCTTTTGCTCCTCTTACCTGCCTGGATAAACGGGCAAGAAAAAAAAGAAGAGCCTAAATACGGAATCACTTTCTCGGGATTTGTAAAGACAGATATATTTTACGACAGTCGCCAGACAGTAAACATCAGAGAGGGTCACTTTATGCTGTACCCCGACAATATCGCACTCGATGCCAATCAAAAAGACATCAATGCAAGTCCTTCGATCAATATGCTATCGATTCAGTCTCGCTTAAAAGGTGCGATTACCGGCCCTGATGCCTTTGGAGCAAAAACCTCGGGAGTTTTGGAAGGTGATTTCTTCGGAAATGAAAACGGATCTTTCAGCGATCTTAACGGGTTCAGATTGCGTCACGCCATTGTCAAACTTAACTGGACAAAAGCTGAACTGATGGTAGGTCAATTCTTCCACCCCATGCTGAACGTCGAATCGTTTCCCGAAGTGGTTTCATTTAACACAGGTTCGCCTTTCCAACCTTTTTCACGTAACCCGCAAATCAGGTATACCTATAAGCTTGGAAGTCTGAAAGTAATTGCCACAGCACTCACCCAGAGGGACTTTACCAGTATTGGTCCCGAATACACATTGAAGGGTGGGATTTATGAATCCTCTTCTTTAGGGTCATCAAAGTATCTGAGAAACGCAGGCATTCCCAATCTAAACCTGATCCTGCAGCTGAACCCCGATTCCACAGAACATCTGTTTGCTGTGGGGGTTGATTACAAAACACTTGCACCTGAGCTCTACACCGTAAATGCAGCTAAAAACAAAAGGTTCGAATCGAATGAAAAGCTTGCAAGTGTTTCAGGATTTGCCAATATCAAGCTTAAGTTAAAGCCGGTAACCGTAAGAGCCCAGGCAGTTTACGCCCAAAACGCCACCGACCTTGTTATGATTGGCGGATATGCAGTGAAGCAGGTATCCGATACGGCCACCGGAGCCAAAGTATTCACCAACCTCAACACCGGTTCGGTTTGGCTCGACTTCTCAACAAACGGGAAAAAAGTGCAGTTCGGATTATTTGCCGGCTACACCAAGAACATGGGATCCAAAGATGTTATCGAAACAAGTTCATTTTATGCAAGGGGAACAAACATCGACAACGTCTACAGAATATCACCGAGACTTGTTTTTATCTCAGGTCGCTTGAATATTGCACTGGAAGGTGAATATACTTCAGCAACCTATGGCACAGCGAACAGCAACGGCAAGGGTGGGGTTACCGCGGGACTTCAATCGGTAGAAAACATAAGGGGCTTGTTAGCATTTACGTATAAATTTTAAACGCAAAGCATAAAGAAATTCTTAAGATCTGGTTAGTTAGTTTAAGTAGTTTAAGTAGGTTAAGTAGGTTAAGTAGTTTAGGTAGTTTAGGTAGTTTAAAGGGGAGGTCATTTCGCTCCGGCTGAAAGAGGTTTTACGCCGGAGTGGAATGACTATTTTTTTACCAATGAATGAAACATTTCTGCGCTCGCTTGTTATCTTTGACGAACATTGAAGTAAAAGAAAACACAAAAAGCATCAAAACACTTGCATTTAAAGCTTTCGCATATGATGAACCTACAAATCCGAACCATACATAAAGGTCTCGAATCCAAAACCAGCCGCATCGCTTTCCACAGCTTTTTTCTGGGGATATTCCTTGCCTTCCTTCCCTTACATCCCGTTTCCTCTCAATGCAATGGATTCCAATCCACGGTAGTTATTTCGCTCGACGGGTTTCGCTGGGATTATCCCGATAAAGCCAACACACCTACTCTTGATCAGATTGCTAAAACCGGAGTAAAAGCACATTCCCTGATACCGTCATTCCCCTCCAAAACATTCCCAAACCACTATACCATTGCAACCGGTCTGGTTCCCGATCACCATGGGTTGGTTAACAATTCGTTCTACGACCCAAAAATGAAAAGGCCTTATTCCATGGGAAATGCCGAAGCACGATTCGACCCTGCCTTTTATGGAGGTGAACCTATATGGATCTCGGCCCAAAAACAAGGCCTCCGCACCGCATCCTTTTACTGGGTGGGGAGCGATGTTGCTATACAGGGAAAACACCCCGATTATTACAAGACTTATGATGGCAGCGTTCCCTTTTCGGAGAGAATTGATACAGTAATCGGCTGGCTAAGCCTGCCGCAGTCCCAGCGTCCCCAGCTCATTATGGCCTATTACGAAGAACCCGACGGCATCGGGCACGACTTCGGACCCGATGGCAAAGAAACCTTATCCCTTGTACATGAACTCGATAGTATTCTCGGAATATTGTATAGTCGTATTAAAATGCTACCCGAGGGGGATTGCATAAATTTCATTGTTTTGTCGGACCACGGCATGGGAGCAACCTCTACCGAAAGATATGTAAACCTACGCAACTACATTCCCGAATCGTGGCCTGTGAAAATTGTTGGCGGCAACCCAAACTATAACCTCTATGCCGAAGGCAGGTGGATCGACTCGTCATACAACGCGCTCCGAAAAGTGGCCCACATAAAAACGTGGAAACCAACGGCTGTGCCTGAGCACCTCAGCTATGGTTCGAACCCCAGAACGGGCAACATAATTGTCGCGGCCGATTCCGCCTGGAGCGTAACGGACCGGGAGCCAAAAAAACCCGCAACCGGGGGAACTCATGGTTACGACATCAGAAACACCGATATGCATGCCATTTTCTATGCAACGGGCCCTTCGTTCAGGGAAGGTTATGTTCACCCCTCCTTTCAGAACATCCATATTTACCCATTACTGGCGCAGATACTGGTCATAAACCCGGCCCAGACCGATGGCGATCTGGATCAGGTAATTGATATGCTTAGACCACAGGATATCCCCTCCAATCCAATGGAATAGTTTTTTTGGTAATAGATTTATCAAAATCGCAAATTTTTGCTTATTTTTGAGGGTAATTTTTAATTAGTCTAAGTTATGGTAAGCGAAGAAACCAAGGAAACCGTTAAAAAAATTTTTACCGATTATCTTGAAAAGAAAGGGCACCGAAAAACCCCGGAGAGATATGCTATTCTGGACGAAATATACTCCCGCGACGGTCATTTCGATATTGAATCCCTGTATATTTTTATGAAGAACAAGAATTACAGGGTAAGCAGGGCAACCTTGTACAACACCATTGAACTGCTTCTCGATTGCAATCTCGTTATAAAACATCAGTTCGGAAAGAACATTGCCCAGTTCGAAAAAGCCTACCGTTGTATGCAGCACGACCACCTTATCGATCTTGAAACCGGAAAAGTGCTGGAGTTCTGTGATCCGCGCATCGAGGAAATTATTAAAACTGCCAGCGTGCTCAATAACTTCGAACCTTCTCACCACTCCCTTTACATTTATGGCAGAAGCCGCGACAATAAAGACCTTAACGGATAACTTCTTTTTTTAAGAAACTTTCATTTAATCCCTCATCTGTGAGGGATTTTTTTTATCTTTATGTCGCCTGAAATTCAGGTTTTTATTGCTTAACCTATTAAATTCCAACAACTTGAAAATAGACGTTATATTAGGTCTCCAATGGGGCGACGAGGGCAAAGGTAAAATTGTTGATGTGCTATCCCCCGCATACGATGTTATTGCACGATTTCAGGGAGGACCCAATGCAGGCCATACGCTGGAGTTTAATAATATTAAGCACGTTCTCCACAACATTCCCTCAGGAATTTTTCGCGAAAACACCTTGAACATCATTGGAAACGGAGTTGTGCTCGATCCCGTGATTTTCAAGAAAGAGGTCGACAAACTTGCCGGAATGGGTGTTGACATTACCCGAAATCTTGTGATTTCGCGCAAAGCTCATCTCATACTTCCCTCTCACCGGATTCTTGATGCAGCCTCTGAAAAAGCAAAAGGCCAAGGTAAAATCGGATCCACCCTTAAGGGAATCGGTCCTACGTACATGGACAAAACCGGTCGTAACGGACTTCGCGTGGGAGATATAGAAACTGGATTCCAGGACAAGTACATAGCTCTGAAGGAAAAGCATAAGAACCTGCTGAAAATATACGATTTCGAATACAATATCGAAGAGGCCGAAGCTGATTGGTTTGAAGGAATCGAGACGCTCAAGAAATTCAAATTTATCGACAGCGAGCATGTCGTCAATAATTATCTGAAGGAAGGAAAGCGAATTCTGGCAGAAGGTGCACAAGGAACCATGCTCGATATCGACTTTGGCTCCTACCCTTTTGTAACTTCGTCAAACACCATCTGCGCAGGCGTATGCACCGGCCTGGGCAACCCACCTTCAAGTATCGGCGAGGTGCTGGGGATATTCAAGGCGTACTGTACCCGTGTTGGTAGCGGCCCCTTCCCTACCGAACTTTTCAACGAAACCGGAGAAAACCTGAGAAATCTGGGGCATGAATTTGGCTCCACCACCGGCAGACCCCGTCGTTGCGGATGGATAGACCTCGTTGCCCTCAAATACAGCATTATGCTTAACGGTGTTACCCAGCTTATTATGACCAAAGCCGATGTGCTCGACACTTTCGACACCATCAGGGTAGCCACCGCATACCAATGCGGCGACAAAACCTACACCGACTTCCCCTATGAAATCGACGACAACACCAAACCCATTTACACCGACCTGCCCGGATGGAAAACCGACCTGACTTCCGTCAGGGAGCAAAAACAGTTCCCCGAGGCGCTGAAGAATTACATCCTCTTCCTCGAGAAGGAGTTAGGCGTGCCCGTTACCTATGTATCAGTAGGACCCGACCGCGTGCAAATTATCAAAACAAAATAAGCTGCTGCCCCTAAAAACCAGGATACATGCCTATGCCTTCATTTTCAGGTAAATCAGATCCAACCGATTCCCTCAATCCTTTAAACGGTACTGATGAATCCGTAAACAACTGGTTTGAAAAAGCAGAATTCCTGGGCAGCTGGGCGGTTAAACCCGACAACTCGATCAACCGGAAGGCCTTTGCAAATCACTATTTTTCAAAGCGGGAACGATGGGATAAGGCATTTGCTTTTTTGGGATCGGAGGGACTTGTCGCTCTTGAAACCGGAAGGTACGAGCTTGACGGAGACAATGTGTTTGTGATGATTAGCGAGTACAACACTATTGACCCCGGTGACGCGAAGTATGAAGCTCACCGAAAGTATATCGACATTCAATATTTAATCCGCGGCAGCGAATTGATCGGCATAGCTCCTTACGAAACACTCGACGCCATTCTGCAGCCCTACGATCCGAACCGGGAAGTGGAGTTTTTTACTGTAAAAGGCGGGGAAATGAAACTTGCCAATCCCGGAAATTTCTTTATATTTTTCCCAAGCGACGCCCACATGCCGCAAGTAAAAGATGTGGAAAGCGCCATGGTAAGGAAAGCGGTGGTTAAGTTGAAATTCGACTAAAATCTTTCCCAAGCTTATTTTTTACTATTCAGTTCCCCTCCCCCGATACGCAATTCCGCTAAACTTTGTGCGTGGTTTTTCACAACTCCGCCCCTGTGGAACTCCGGGTCATCCAATGGAGCATAAATCTCAAGACTTGATTGCAGCAATTGATCGTGATACAAGGCCCTCACTTCGTCAGGGTTCAGGGATGATCGGTAAATCAAAATATCTTTGTAATCGGCTGTAAACGGTGGAGCAGAACCTTCAGGGCCCGAACCTCCAAGGATTATTTCATCGGGCTGCAAAAACTCAGAAACCGATCCGACAGGATTTCCATTTACATAAAAAAACGTTTCGTGCCTTGCATAACTGTGAGTAAGGACCAGGTATTGCCAGCCTTTATTCTCTGAGCTTGTATCGGAAGTCAATTCCGTGGCGCGGGAAGAACGGTATGAAATTTTCCCGTCGAGGAAAGAAACCGATGTGGTTTGGCTTCCTGAATTAATAGCTGCGAGGAGTCCGTTATCAGTGCACCTGACCTTCATTGAAACCGTAAAAGAGTGCAATGAATCCCTGCCGGGCAGATAGGAAAGCGGCTTATCAGCCACTTTTGCCTTCACCTGCAAACAGGAAGAGCTCCTGATTTTAACCGGAACCGGTTTGCCCATTTCCATAGCATCGAAAAGGGTTGGCACTATAGCGAAATAGAATTCCCTGTGTCCGGCCAGGTTCGGGTGGGCCTTATCCTGCATATAACCTGCGGCCCAATTACCTTTGCCATTGTCGATAGCACCCATAACATTAATGCTTGGCACGTCCCAGGTATGTATCAGGAGATTCATGTCCTTAACAGCTTTATACTGTTCGGGGCCAAAATCCTCCCTGGAATAACAGTTCACAACTATCGGATTCATGCCGGCATCCCGACACATTCCAATAAGCCGGAGGAGGTTACTTCTGTATTGCTCAAAAATCCTTTTTCTTGTTAGTTCCTCATCCGATGCAATTCCCTCGTTACCGAGAGATAAGCCGATTATAACATATTCAGCGTTTACCGGCAGCAGATCGGAATCAAACCTGGGCATTATTTTAAGGGTGTTATCACCTCCCCTGGATACATTAACCACCGTCCATCCCCTGTTCCGCAAGGTGTCGCGCATCATTCCCGTATACCCGCCGTTACCGGTGGTGTCGCCAGACCCCTTTGCCACAGACGATCCGAAAACAGCAATGGTTTTGTTTTGGGAGAACAAGGCAAAAGTGACAAGTAAAGCACAAACGAATAAAAAAATTCTTTTTGACATGGTATCGCGGAATCAGAAAACATCTTAGAAACAACAAAAATTAGCTATGTACCTAAAACGAAAATCACCAATTCAATTTCAAAATTAAATCAGGTAAACCAATAGCAGGATCAAAAATAAAATAAAAACAATTATAAATGATTGCCGGAAGAGAAGCTTTTGTTCTTTGGTTCGCATATCGCTGGTGAAATTAAAGTGTAAATGTAGCCTAACGGTCGCCGCAGGAGGTTTTTCATTCAATCAATTTGGTTTCTTGATCATCCAACCCGAGGAAGGCATACAGAAGGAGGCTTGAGAAAGCTTGGGTTGGTAAGAATTTCCCCCAATTCCCTGTACCTTGGTTCACATTTAAATCACGACGGCATTCCATATAATCAAAGATGAGCGAATTTCTAAGCTAATCCTCAGCACTATTATTGTTTAGCCCCAACCTGACAGATCGATTTTCAGTTCTGAAATCACTTGGGGTTTTGCCAAATTGTTTTCGGAAGGATGTGCTGAAATGTTTGGCGTTGGTAAAACCACATTGGAAGGCAACCTCAGAAATCGAAAGTGAAGAATCAAGCAACATTCTGGCAGCCTTGCGAAGTTCAACTACCCGAACGAAATCCTGAATGGAACTGCCGGTTAGTGCTTTCAGCTTCCGGTACAATGCAGAGCGACTCATGCCGATCTCTCTGCAAAGGCCAATAACATCAACCGATTCCATATCGCTTTCCTTTTCGATCTGTGAAATGATTTTTTGCAGAAATTCCTCATCGAGCTTATTGCTGGTTACTTCTGACAGAACATAATCAACCTTGCCGGAAAATTTTAAACGAAGTTTTTTTCTTGACTCGAGAAGATTTTCAACGGTAGCCTTCAACACTTCCGGGTTGTAAGGCTTGGCAATATAGGCATCAGCGCCGCTTATCAGACCTGAAATCTGACTTTCCTCGCCGCTTTTGGCCGTAAGAAGGATTACAGGTATGTGTGATGTAAACAGATTTTCTTTAACCTTCGCGCAAAACTCAATACCGTCCATTACGGGCATCATGACGTCCGAGATAATAATATCGGGAAGATACCTTAAGGCGAGTTCGAGACCCTCTCTACCGTCGCTTCCAGACAAAACACTGAACCGGCTTTTAAATTTATCAAACAGTATCTGTGCAACATCTGGATTATCGTCAACTATAAGAAGTATTGGCTTTTTATCATCAGTAAGCAACGCTGGATCTGTCAACGGGGTGTTATAAACGCCTTTTTCAGACAACGCGGAATAGTCCATCTTGAAATGATACATTAGTTCCTCCTTGATTTCCTCATCCGACAGGTGATCTTTACCAAGGGGAAGTGTTACCGTAAAGGTAGTGCCTATGTCCGGCAGGCTGCGCACTGTAATGGTTCCATGATGAAGTTCAACGAGCCGTTTGCTGAACGCCAGTCCAATGCCAGAGCTTTCGCTTTTAACAGGAGGGGCATCTTTCCAGGAAGAGTGAAAAAAACGCTCAAAAATCCGATCGATATACTCTTCGGGAATTCCAATACCCGTATCCGCGACTGATATTTCGGCATTAGGGGTATTTCCGGAGGATTCCGTCAAACAGGAATTGGTGGTGACCTTATAAATCAGTCGAATTGTTCCGCCGTCAGGAGTGCACTTGAAAGCATTGGATAGCAGGTTAAACATAACCTTTTCCATTTTCTCGGCATCGAACCATACCTCATGGCTCTCTTCACTTACCGAATATTCGAATGTGATATTCTTGGAGCGCGCAAGTTCTTCAAAACTCTCACCAATCCCTCGAAGAAACACACCCAGATTCCCTTTCGAAGCATTCAGTTTCATTAATCCGTTTTCGGCCTTTCTGAATTCAAGAAGCTGGTTGATAAGGAGCAGAAGGCGCTTGGCATTCTTACCTATGTTGTTCAATGTTTCCGTTTGATTATCGGCAGTATTGCTTATCAGATTATCAAGGTGTCCAAGAATAAGTGTAAGCGGTGTTTTGAATTCATGGGAGATGTTAGTGAAAAAACGAAGCTTCATCTGGTTTAACTCCTCAATTTGCTCTTTTCCTTTTCTCTCCAGGATAAGTTGATGTTTAACCTGAACCCATGCCGTGTTGTACCTCATGAAAAGCAGGAAAGAGCCGAGAATAAGTGATGCATAAATTAAAAAAGCCCACCACGATTTCCACCAGGGAGGCAAAATCCGTATTTTCAGGATGGTGGGAAATTCAGAAACAATTCTGTCACTGTTCATTGCCTTAACCATAAAGGTATATTCACCGGGCCGGAGGTTGGCGTAATTGGCCTGCATGATGTCGGCAAAATCGGTCCACTCCGGCTCAAAACCAAGCAATTTCCATGAATACATGTACTTCCCCTTATTGATAAATCCCAATCCGCTGAAATGAATGGAGAAATTCGAATTTTTGTGTGGAAGCCTGATTCTCTCCGTGAGGAACAATTGTTTTATTAAAGGGCCATCGGGCTCTCCAACCGCAACCGGCCGGTTTGATATTGATAATCCGGTAAGCACAACCACCGGCGGATGGGTGTTAATAACAAGGTCTCCCGGATAGAAAGCGTTAAAACCATCAATACCTCCGAAATAAATTTTTCCATCCCGGCTTCTGAGAGCAGAGTTCTGGTAAAACTCATTTCCCTGAAGGCCATCCGCAGCCGAATAAGTGCGGAAACGGGATTCTTCAATCGCCATACTAACAATACCCTTATTGGTGGAGAACCAGAACATGCCCGTGTTATCCTGCAGGATTGCATAAACCACATTAGGCAGGTTTTCACGTCGCAAAAGAAATCTGAACGACTCGGTCACGGGATCAAGGATACAAATCCCCCCTCCTTCGGTTCCAATCCAAACATTTCCGTCACGGGCCTCATAAATGGATAATACCCGATTATGGATCAATGAACTGCTGTCCCCGGGAGAATGAACAAATACCCTAATTTCCTCCGTTTCAGGGTCCAGCCGGTTTAATCCTCGGTTTGTACCCAACCATAGTATCCCATTCTGATCAAGACATGCCGATTTAACGGTATTATTGGAAAGAGTCGAATTGGTGGAAGTATATCGTCTAAGTTGATTTGATGATTTATCAAAAATATATATCCCCCCAAGGCTTGTGAAACACATCTTATTTCCGGGAATTTCAATAATAGAATAAATACTGGCTTTTTGTAACGATTCGTTTTTATCGTCAGGATGGGAAAACTTTCTGAATTTCCTCCTTTTCTTATCCAGGATACTGATGCCTCCTCCATAAGTTCCAAGCCATAACATTTCAGAACTGTCTTCGTGAATACACAAAACCGTGTTTGAACTTAGTGAGCTTGAGTTTTCCTTATTGACAGAATACGAGGTAAATTTCTCGGAAACCGGATCAAACAGATTCAAGCCGCCAAGCGTGCCGATCCAAATGTTCCCGGCCCGATCCTGCATAAACGACCTGACATGATTATCGGTAAGACTTTGCTCATCATTTAATCGGTGGCGTATGGGCTTAAACTTCCAATCAAACTTGCTGCTGTAGTTTAAGCCTCCGGCATAGTTCCCAATCCATAAGCCCTTGTAACGATCAAAATAAATCTTATATACTGAGTTGTTGCTTAGGCTGTTGGGATTGTTGGGATCGCTGATTTCGTGAACGATTTCCCGTGAAACCGGATTAAAAATATTTAAGCCCCCGCCATCGGTCGCTATAAGGATTTCGCCCCCGGGAGAACGAACAATATCAACAATCATATCGTTGGAAAGTCTCGAGTTTTCTGTTGTCAAATACTCAAGTGACCTTCCTGATTTTTGATAAAGTATCAATCCGCGATCGGTTCCAAGCCATAGTGTGCCATGTCCATCATCAAACATCTTCTGAATTCGGGCGGACAAGAAGCGCCCTTGGAAAAGAACAGGGTGAATTGAGTTCGACAGTGAGTTAAACCGGAATAGTCCATCGAGTGTTCCCAACCAAAACAAAGTATCCGATTCGATGAGTATATTCCTTATCCTTCCCGCATTTAGTCCTGAATTTAGAGGGTTTGAATACACAACCGGCTCGAAATCCCGCTTTTCCTCATTGAAAATATTTAGTCCGCCACCCTGAGTACCAACCCAGATAGCATTTTTTGAATCCTCAGCAAAACACAGAATATTGCTGATACTGATATGGCTACTATCGTTTTGGAGAAAATTACAGGGCAGGAAATCATCCTCCTCATGCTGATAAAGATATGCGCCTCCCTCCTGTGTCCCTACCCAAAACCGGCCCTGCGAGTCTTTAAACAGGGTATTGATATAGGCATCTCTCAAGGAGCTGTTTCCCAGATCGTATGTCCGAAATGTATTTCCATCATACCTGTTCATTCCGCTTCGGGTGCCTACCCACAAAAAGCCATAATCATCTTCCAATATAGCATAAACGGAGTTGTGAGAAAGGCCTTCATCGGAAGACAAATGCCTGAAAAAATAATCCCTTTCCTGTGCAAACGCCATCAAAGACCCAATGTGGAGCAGCAGAACGATACATACATGGATTCTGATTTTCAAGTCCTTGAACATCCGGGCAGTATTTATGATTGTAAATATAATCGATATGTTCACATCGGGTTGCAAGAAATATCTTTATTACGAAAAATTATGAGTGTTAAGGGATTCTGTACATCTTTTTGCTTGTGTTCAAATCCATGAAACAGCAACCGGGATAGTCTGAAAAGCTAATCTCGATTCATGAGCATTGGGGATTATCTGAATAGGGCTTATCAAATCTGTCAGCTTAGTTATAAAAAATCCTGCCTGAAAAAAGATGACCCTGAGAATTCACAGAGACCATATAAATCTGGGGCAACAGGATACCCAGTGGGAACACCCTTATCCTGTCATCCAAAACTTGGACTTTCGTGGATATCATCTGCCCAGCCATATTATACAGGTTTACAATAGGGTTCAAGGGTTTTGAATTGTCAGGAAATATAAGATCAATGCTCTTGTCCTGATTGATTACGACAAAGCACTTATTCTTTTCCTGCTCCCGACTGTTTTCAATGCCTTCCACTCCAAGCTGCACGGAAGGTATTGCAAGGCTTACTTCATTGCTCCAACTCGAATACCCGCCTTCATTGTATGAACATATCCTGTAGGTATAGGTTTGGATGTTGGAAATATGCTTTTTCCATTCTTTAATAAAAAACTCGGCCATCCAGTTTTCTATCAGAGGATCGGTGGACGATCCTGTCGGAGTATGTCCGGCACCTTCGATAGGGTGCAATTCGAACGACACGTCCGCACGACTCAGTTCATCAGCAAGATCCAGGCTATTCTGATATGGGATTGTCGGGTCGGCTGTACCATGAATAATACAGGTTGGGATGTCCAATTCATCAACAGGATATGCCCATTCCCTCATTTCCGGCTCCAGGCTCCCCCATAGGTCAGTCAGGGCAACAACACCGGATTTGCTCCAGTTTACTGAAGGATCAGCTTCATCGGGTCCATTAAAATAAGCCAGCGTGATACCAATTCTCCCCCCCGAGGATCCCCCGGCAAGAAACACGAGATTGGGATCAAAACCATATTCAGTGGCATTCGTTCGCAACCAGGAAAGAGCTGAATTCGCATCCCTCGTTGCATCCTGCAATGCAGGGAACTCCGAAGCCTGGGTCGGCATATCGGCTCCATCCCGCAAACGATAATCAATGGACGCACATACATAACCCCGCTTCGCGAAATTCTGGCAATACCGCACAATGTATGACTGAGTGCGGGACGACCCTGTTCGGAATCCTCCCCCGTGAATAAACATTAGTACCGGCCTGTTCTTTGAAGTATCGGAATCTGGCTGATAAATATCCATATAGAGGGGAATATTTTTGCCTTTGTAATCAACAACATCCGCGAATTTGACTCCGGAAATCGTTTTCACCGATGGGAATCTTTGAGAATGGAAAAGATCAGGATTCACAAACGGATCAAGAAGTTCATTCTCAATGCCATTGTTCCATTGGGTGGAATTCGCTCCGGGCCAACCTACCTCCATATAAAAACCATTCAGAGGTTTCCGTTGCACAATGAAACCATCTTCGTTGGAAGCGTTGTCAGTCCATGAAAACCGGAATTGCAGGGCCGCCGTTTGTCCGTTAAATGAGCTTGGGGCAAGAGGGGAAGGAACAAATTCCTTCGTAAGAACCGATACCTCATTCGAATATTCGGAAAACCCAATATCGTTTAATGAAAAAACCCTGTAACCGTAGCTTGTTTGTTCGACCAATCCTGTATCTGAATAATGATTGGAATTGGAGGGTGTTGAGTCGATGGGTGCGAAATCTCCGGAATTCGTTTTTCTTTCGATAACAAAATATTTCTCGTTGTTTGAACTGTCAGACCAGTTGAGGTTAATCTGTTTCCAAGATGAAGCCAGGGCGGTAAGGTTCGCAGGGGCTTTCGGGGGAAGGAAGCTTGCCTCTGAAACCATTACCAGCTCAGGCATGCTGGAAGATGCATCTTTGCTGTTAAAACTAATCTGCTTATTGGTGGAGTTGGCGTCATAGACGACTATGCTAATAGCCTCATCGCCGTTAATCTGTGTCTGCACATATTGGGTAACATCCAACTCGTAATATTGTCCGTTGGCATTAACAGATATATTCCCGAGGGAGTTCCCTATGGAGGGGGCATTGCTCCAGGTTATATCGGACTCCGTCCAGTTATCATCTGTTTCATATACCGTAACATCAATCACATCGCCCGACACAGCATACAATCGCAGCTTGGCGCTCTGCAACCCGGTAATTCCGCTACCAGCAAGATCAAACTTAAGAAATGTCTTCCGGTAAAAGTCAGATACACTGCCTTTCTTAACCACCAATACCGCTTCATTGCCAAAGTTCACATCAGCGCTGGCCCCTCCCCGCACGTATGCATCGTCGGAGGGGTAATAAACCTGCGCGAAAGATATTTTTGTGCAAAATATAAAAATTAAAATTGCCAGTCCAAGCAATGGCATTCCCGAAATACTATTTTCTGATCTCATTTTGCTTTTTCTCAAAGTAATTTACCAATGCATACCGGTTCATATTCAGCTTTTTCATGTGATCGGTAAGCCCGGGATAGAAATGGTAATAATTGTCTACAACCCCCTTATTGGAATCATTATTCGACGGGTCGGCAGTAAGATCCAACGGATCGTTGTCCATATACCTGAACCAGTGCCACCCTACACAGTTGTTCATCTTAAGCAGTTCCATGCAAAAATTCTCGTAGTGTATCCCTCTGTCGTCCTGAGTTTTCACCCTCCAACCTGCACCTGAAATATTTGGCAATCCGGAGTCGTCTCCCTTGGTATAAAATTCCGTAATCAAAACAGGCCGGTCTGCCCATCCTCCCCAGGTAGCAAAATGCCCGGGATCCGGTTCCCAGTAACCATAATAATTGATTGAAATAATATCCATATATTTTGCCGACGCGCTGATTATGCTTTTAATGTTTTTGGGACGTCCATGGAACCGACATCCCAGATACATGTGATTGGGATCGTGTTTTTGAAGAACCAGCGACACCGTTGAAAAATACTGTTCAGCCGCAATGCCCAGGAACTCCTTTCGTATGGAGTCATCAATCATTGAAGTGGTGATCCTGTTTTTCAGAAGCCAGTTTTCCGCAGCCTTTTTATTGGGATCATTTTTGTTGGGTACAGCAAGGTACTCATCCAATATAGATACCGAAAACGGCAACTCGTTATCTGAAAAATGTCCCAAAAGGTTGGGATCATCTTTTGAGGAGGCAATTGCTTCCCCCATTTTCATACAATAGCGTTTAAAAGCAGGATCAAAAACGGCAAATGAAATGCTGTCGTTTTTTGTTTTTATTCTTTCCCGCTGATACCCGGAGTAAAAGTTCCATATTTGCGTGTATGCCAAAGGAGGGGCCGTACTTTTGTTACTGTGTTGCAAAAGAGGTATGTCAGACCAGCATGCGGTACCGTTAAAATCCAGGTTGGCAATTTCCTCATGGGTGTTTTCCGCCCATTTTTCATCGGTAACAAATTGCTCCTTCAAAGCATTCATGTTTCTTGCCGACTTACCCGGCCGCACACCGTTCACAGCTGCGTTAATCCCTGCATAGCCCTCAGGATCAATAACCCACCAGCGGTCTCCGATTTTGGAAACATAAAAAAACCCGGTTGCTAAAGTACGCAGTTCAGGATTACTCCCATACTTTGTGAAGCCTCCTTCACTAACCGGGATGAACCCGGGAAGAATATCGATGGTTTTCCCGCTAAACGCCATCCATTCCGAGTAATGCACAACCCCCTTAACCTTACTCCATTTACTTGCATAAACCGTTCTTTCCGAAATCTCCGATGTTCCTGTCTGCTGAGCAATTCCCGGAAAAGGAATCAGCAAAAGTAAAAGGATCAGGGTATTCAACTGGCGTTTCTTCATTGAATTGTAAAATTAGTTTGTCTGAAAGTATCATCATTGCACGTTACCCTGAGAATATACATACCCGTGGAACAACCAATTTCAATAGGAGAAATGTGAAATCCCATTTCACTGTTGTCCGGGAAAAACTCTTTATGCCAAATATGTTTCCCATCGATTGAATAGATATCTGCACGGGTTCTGCCCGGAGGGACGCCTTTTAAAGTCGCCATAAGAATAGAACCTGCAGGGTTGGGGAAAACCACCAGGCGGGAGGGCGAAAAAGCGTTGATATCCGACAAAGGGCCGGTATACTCAAAGGCCCCACGATCGGGCAAGGAGTAAAAGGGAACGGGATTGCCGACCAAATCAAAACCGGCTGTACCTGTTATAGACTTTCCGGAGTTTATCTCAGGAGAATCCTTGCTTAAACGGTAAATCAGACAGGAATCGAATCTTGTTGTTATATCAGCTGCCCCCGCGAACAAGGGATCAGCGGAATGTTTATGCGGGTCGGTGGGCAGCCCGGTCACCGATGCTCCTGAAAAAGTATTGTAATCGAAGATGTTTCCTGTGCTGGCTCCGAGATCAACTGTTGCTCCCGTTCCCAGGGTATGGAAAATATTGTTGTAATAACGCGTGTTGGCTACATATCCTTCCCAGCTTTTATGCCAGATCAGTACCGGGTTGGCTATCTGGCTTCCGCTTATGACCGTGTTGTTATAAACACTTAGGTTAGTAGCCATCCCTGATGCCCGGATAACGTGATCATGATTATCTTTCATGACATTATACCGGATGATGGTACCTTCATTGAAGCCATTGCTTGACAGAGGTCCGCCCGTGATCAGGAGTGCCCCGAATTCGTTATCGTGCGAGTAGTTGTACTGAATTATGGTGTGCTTGGTGTTATAATCGCTGTCGAACCCGCCGGCATCCGCATCACCCTCGTTATATTTCGTGAAACAGGCTTCGTTGTATTGCCACACGGCGCTGTCGGTGTTGAAGTTAAAGCTTGCATTTCCGGAGCCTTTAATGGCACAATGGGTGAAAAGGTTATATTCCATAATCGGTTTATTGGCAACCCTAACAATCAGACCATTGGCGCCTGTTCTTTCAAAAACATTGTTCCGAATGAGAATATTCTCGCTCGGCACCCAATTGGTGTTTGTGGTAAGGGTTCTGCCGCTCCATGATGACTTATTTGAACAGCCCGTCCTGTCAACATCGTGGATATAACAGCCTTCTATCACGAGGGAGTCAAACCAGGTAGGCTTATGCGAGCCCGCGATTTCCAGAAATATTCCCCCGTTGTTTTTTGATATCTCCCCTTCCATACTGCCGTTAACATCTGAAATCTCCAAATCCCGGAGAACAATGTGCCTCACAGCACCCTGATCTTCTGCCAGGATATAAAGGGCTCTTCGGAAAGCGACCGATGAGCCCATATTCGTGAGATGGAGGTTTTGAAGTTCAATATATTGCTGATTGGTAAGTTGCACTGTATTTTCAACCCTGCCCATTCCTGCAATAATGGGTTTTGCCCCTGTTCCATATTTTGTTACAACAATAGGTTGCCCTACCATACCGCTCCCTCCAAAAGAAAGTAAACCTTCCCATGTGCAGCCCGATTTGAACAGTATGGAGTCGCCGGGTTCGAAAACCATATCGCTCAATTTCCCGAGGCTTTTCCATGCTTCGTCCGGGGAAACAGCAGAATTCGAATCATCGCCCAAAACAGAATCGATATAATACGAACCCTTTCGATGAACTGCAACAGGACCAATTGTGAGTTCAAGGAATGGCCCGTTTCCGGACGCATTTTCTTTTGAATGCCATTTTGTATCCTTGGTTGAAACAGAGCCCGCCACATCTTTAAGAATGAAGGCGATTCGCTGTTTTCCGCTTTTCAATGAAAGATTCACATAACGGGAAACATCCCAGGAATAATAACCTTCGCCCGCCTCAAGAACTTCCTCTCCGATAAATACTCCCGCAGGTCGCGTGTTCCCGGTCAGCGCTTCCTCAGACCAAGCTGTGTCGGTAGAATAAATCTGAACTTTTTTACTCTCGAGCACTTTGCCATAAAGCTTCAGGAGGGCTGAGGAATAGGTAGTATCGGGACTGCCAAGGTTAAACAACAAATACGTTTCTCGGGTAAACTCATTGGAAGCTATGCTTTTTCGGGTGATGAGGGTATCTTTGTCAAGAACTCCGTAGATGTTGTCTGCTTTTAATCCCCCGGCAAAAATATAACAATCCTCATCGGGAAGAAGTTGAATCTGACTAAACCCTGGATTCATGCTTAGCATAAGAAAAAGTAATTGAACTACTATTCCTTTCGCTTGTAAAATGAAATTTTTGATGAGGCTCATTATTTGCTTTTTAATATTTCCCCGTTAGGATCAAAACACCTTCCTTCGCAAGTTAAATTAATCTCTATAGCAAGAATTCAAAAATAATATCAATATCGCAAATCAAGGTTTCTCGATTGTCCACATTAGTTCGTGAACCATTCATACAATGGGAGCATCCTGATTAGAAGAGCTCAAAGAAAAACATATTTACCGGCAAATTACCTGAACACTGCGGATGTTTCAGCGACTGAATGACATCAACGCAACAGTGAGCCACGACTCATGTTATAAATCTGTTTATCTGCACCTTACCCCATATGCCATAGCCGTTGCATTTAATAAAATCAGCTTGAGCCGAAAAGGTTTTAGGGCAGTCTGACAACCTAAATGGACAATTTAGAAACCAGGTTGAATATAATAATGTATAAGTTTGCTCATCATAGTTTTCCTCTGACAATTAAACCCATTGTTACCATTATGAAACCAAAACTACTCAATCTCCTGCTTCTCTTATTATTCTGGAATGGTGTAAACGCTCAAAACATACGCGTTTCAGGAAAGGTTTCCAGCAAGGATAACGGGCTACCTCTTCCGGGAGTCAACGTTGTTGTTTCAGGTTCCACCAGAGGCACGATCACCGACATTGATGGTATCTTTAATATTGACGTGAGCCTTGATGACATTCTCAGCTTTTCATCCATGGGATTTTCCACACAGAAAATTTCGATTAATGGCCAGACGCAAATCAATGTAGCTATGTCGCCCGACGAAAAACTAATGGATGAAGTAATCGTAATTGGTTATGGGTCGAAAAGGAAAAGTGATATTATCGGGTCGGTTTCGACAATAAAACCCGATGAATTGAAAGCAGCTCCTTCTTCCAACCTGCAGGGTTTGCTTACCGGGAAGGTTCCAGGAATGTATGTTTCAGTAAGTAGCGCCCGGCCAGGGGGCTCGTCAAATATTACAATAAGGGGATTAAACTCCCTGAAAGGAAGTACTGAACCATTATATATTGTGGACGGGATTCCGGTTACCTCTGTTAATGAGATTAACATTAACGATATTGAATCGATAAGCGCATTAAAAGATGCCTCCTCGCAGGCAATCTACGGTGCCCGGGCTTCGAATGGGGTTATTCTCATAACAACTAAGCGGGGAACCGACTCCAAAGGTAAAATAAACGTTTCCTACAGCGGATATATGAGCGTTCAGAATGTTAAACCGAATTTTGAATTGTTTTCGGGGGATGAATTCCTTCAACTTCGAAGGGAGGCCTTTAGGGGCGATTCGGCAAGCAGTTCGAATGGTTGGCTCGGGGATTATCCCGACGACAACTCTATGTTTACTCTGCTTGAACAGGAAAACATCGAAAAAGGGAGAGTGGTTGATTGGCTTGATCTGGCTTTTATCAAAAATGCGCCCCTCATTAAGCACGACTTTTCATTTTCAGGTGGGAATGAAAAGACAAAGTACTCTGCATCGCTAGGCTATTTCGATCAGGAAGGGGTAAGGTACAGCTCAGGTTACAAGCGTTATTCGGGTAAGTTACAGATCGACCAGGAAATCTCGGAGTGGATCAATGTTGGCATGTCGTCTTATTACACCAGTTATGTTCAGGATCAGGAAAACAGTTCATGGACTGACTTCATGGTGTTTTCGCCCGTTGCGAAATTATATGATGAAAAGGGTAATTTGGAGCTGTATCCCTTAGGTGATGAGAAATCAGTGAATCCCCTGTGGTGGAACCGTACCCGGAAACTTCAGAATATTGCCAACAGAGGCATATACTCGGGCTATTTGGAAATAGCTCCGCCAGTTATTCCGGGATTAAAATACCGTATGAATCTGAGTTTTGATATCCGAAATAATGAAAACGATGATTTCCGGAGTCTGGCCGATCCCAGCAATTACCTTGGAAAAGGGCTTGCAGAGGTGGAGATTTCATCAACAAAAAACTATCTCATAGAAAACATAATCAGCTATGATAAAAAAATCGGGGAAAATCACAGGCTTGATTTTACTATGCTGCAGAGCGCATACGAAAGGAGTTGGACAAACACCCGAAGCAGTGCCACCCAGCTGGGAAATGATTTCTTTGGCATAAACAGTTTAAATTCGGCAATCGAATCGCAAGTTAACAGGAGTGTTAACAGTCGTACCATGCTTTCCTATATGGCTCGGGCGAACTACATTTTAAAGGATCGCTACCTGCTTAATTTCACGATAAGGACTGATGGATCCTCTGTTTTTGGTGCCAATGACAAATGGGGAAATTTTCCTTCCGCCGCATTTGCATGGAATATCGACAAAGAATCATTCATGAGTTCGATAAACTGGATTAACGAGTCGAAAATCCGCTTAAGTTGGGGGAAAATAGGAAATGAAGCAATATCGCCTTATGGCAGCCTTGCCACTGCCGAAAAGGTGTTTTATGTGAGCAACGGGAATCCCATTGTCGGATATTTGCCCGGCAGCAGCCTTCCAAATCCAAATTTGAAATGGGAAACCACTACAACACTTAATGCCGGTTATGATTTCTCTCTTTTTTCCGGCCGGTTAAGCGGTGAGTTCGACCTTTACAAACGAAACACAACCGATTTGCTTGTTGACAGGAGCCTACCCTCCGGGTTGGGTTATACTTCGATGCCTGATAACCTTGGTGAAATTGAAAACAAGGGCTTTGAACTGGCTCTGAACGGCTATCCTGTTTCGGGAGAGAACTTTTCATGGAGAGTGGGTGGCAATATCTCTGTAAATAAAAACAGGCTTGTTAAAGGTGTATTGCAGGATAGTGCCGGCGTTTACATTGATGATGTGTCAAATCGCTGGTTTATTGATCAACCTGTCCGTGTTTATTACGACTACCAATTTGACGGGATTTGGCAGATCGGCGATGATATTGCCAATTCACATATGCCACTGGCGCGCCCCGGGGATGTTAGGGTAGCCGACACCGATAAAAACGACTCTATTACCTCAGCTGACAGGGTTATAATAAATAGGGAACCTAAATGGATTGCATCGGTTAATACTGCTATAACCTATAAAAACCTCAGATTATCGGCCGATTTATATATTGTTCAGGGAGTTACAAGAAGCTCTGAGTTTATGTCCGAATATAATTACGGAGGAAGCTTGCAAGGTGTATTGAATGGTATTAAACGGGATTATTGGACGCCTGAGAATCCGTCGAACACAACCTTCAGACCCCATTCCTCAACATTGTCGGATTACCGTGGGTCGCTCGATTACAAAGACGCATCCTACATAAGGCTTTCAAATGTAACCCTGACCTATTCGCTTCCACAAAGATGGACCGAAAAAGCCCGGATGTCTTCCGTTAAATTTTATGTGCGTGGGGATAATCTGCTTACCATAACCGATTATTTGTCGTTAGGACCCGAAACAAACCCCGACGACTATCCTGAAACCGTGAATTACACTATAGGTCTCAATATTAATTTTTAGCATCATATAACTCGAATGTCATGAAACCCGCATCTTTTTCAAAGCCAGCAGTTTTTAATTCCAAGTCGGATGCATCCGGATTCAAGCAAACATTTAAAACCAATTTGGTCATGATACAGTTTACCCGAAAATACACGTTATTTCTTTTCTTATTGCTCCCCATGCTATGGGCATGCGAAAACTTTTTGGAAGAGGTCAATCCTGCTGAAATCACTACGGATTTCCTATACACAACAAAAGCTGGGCTACAGAATGCCGTGAATGGTTTGTATGCGTTGGAACGCAACCAGGTTGATGATCAGGAAAGCACTTATTTTGCTCTTATCCAGGGCGATGGAGGGACAGACATCGACTTTATAAGGGCCGCTGTCTCATCCAACCTTGCACGCTATCGGGAAGATGTGGATCTGACAACAGAAGCGGCAGTTAGGAGCTGGTGGAGAAAATGGTATACCATAATTGAACGAACCAACAGCATAATCATCAACGGAAACAAGGCGGAAATAACGGAAATCGAAAAAAAAGAAATATTACGTGAAGCCTATATTCATCGTGCAAATGCATATTTCTGGCTGCTACGCAAATTCGACAATATATGGCTAAACCTGGAGGCCACCGATTACTCGAATCTTTCAGGCAGAACATACGTTGCTGCAAACCAGGAGGATGTTTACAAAGTAATAGTTTCCGACCTTGACTCGGCAATAAGTTATTACGGAACGAACTACAGCACCATTCCTGGCAAGTATGGCCTGGGTGCAGCATTGTTCCTGCGAATCGACGTTGCATTGTGGCAGAAAGACTACGTTACTGCCGGAACATTGTCTGAGAAATTGATTAAGGAGGGACCTTACACCTTGGTGGAACCTGCGGAAATATTCACAAAGGATGGCCGCAATTCCAGTAAAGAGACTATTTACGCTCTGCAATTGGATGAATTTGCACAGGGCGGGGCTATACCGACCACTTCAGGAAGCACCGGGCATCGCCTTCCCTTGACTTTCACAACCCAATACCGTTCGGTGCCGGGAATGATTAAAGCCACAGAATTGGGTGGCTATGGATGGGCCCGAATTGCAGCCAACGAATACCTGACAGGTCTGTACGACCCGACCTACGATAAAAGATACGATGCCTTCTGGCAACATTATTACCAATATAATGACCCGGCTTTCAATTATGCGGGAACTGGCTATCAACTGGGTGACACCCTTAAGCCCAATCAAAACAGTTCGCTCACAGGAATTAATTTTTACATTAACGCATCGGTCAGTTGCAAGAAATACTGGGACTGGAATAAAGATCCGGATGTAAGGATTTCGTACAACAATATTATCGTTTACCGGTTTGCCGAAGTTTACCTCATGGCGGCAGAGGCCTTTCTAAAATCGGGAGACATGACAAAGGCCCGATACTACATTAACCTCCTGCGGTTTAACAGGATAAACGCCGGTGCTCCCAACAGACTGTGGGTTAATTTTACCGAAGACCGGTTACTTGAGGAATATGCGCGGGAAATGGCATTTGAGGGCCGTCGGTGGTTTACCCTGAAACGATTTGGCAAACTGGTCGAACAGGTTCGTTTGCACGGCGGACAGTCCTCCTTCAGGGGAATGCCATCGCCAGATCCAAATTATTTTATCGGGAGAAGTAATATCCAGGATTATCATCTCAGGTGGCCCATCCCTCAATCCGAAATTGATGCAATGGGAGGAACCTTTATGCAAAATGACGGGTATTAAAAAATTAAACAACGGAATAATCCCTGTGTAGCAATTTATCAAATCAGAAACCTATTTGAACAAATCAGAAACCCCTTAAACAAGGTTTAACAATACATTTATTGAATAAATCCAAAACTGCAATTTTTTAAACTCTTTAAATCAAGATTATCAAATACTGATTTAAAAAATTAATTAAAACTGAAGAATATGAAAAAGAATTTACGTAACCGATTATTGACTGCACTGTTAATCCTGCTTGGATTTTACCAGCTCGGATTTGCCCAGGTTTCTGGCGACTACCGTTCCGATACCACTGGACTATGGGATGTTGCCTCGAACTGGGAAACCTTTGACGGCACTGTATGGAGCATCGCCACGGTTAAACCCGATGCCACAAATAGTGTATACATCCAAAGCGGAGACACCATGATTCTCTCTGCAAATGAAGCGTGCAATGATCTCCATTTATGCAATAACACAACCTCTTCAACGTCAGGGACTGTCCGTGGCAGACTGAATGTGACATCATTCAACCTTGATGTGAATGGGAAAATACGGAATTATTGGGGTGCAGTCGGGGTTATTCCGGGCACTTCATTTTCGACTGTTACAAATCAGCCATATTATTCAAGCGGGGGGAAAATACGATTCGTGGGCAATACCCGGATTATTGCTAATACAGGCGAATGGGGATCTCTGGTTAATAATCCCAATTCAACAAACTGCGACATTGAAATCGCACTAAATCCTGGTGAAGTTGGCACGTTCCAGACAAATTTCAAAGCCGGAAACTGGACATTTACCAGTGGCACCATGAATATTCTGACTGTTGCTGCTGACAAATCAACAACTCCTCTTGCAAATATCACCATCGGGCCTGATGCAACTGTTATTTCCAGCACCAACAGCAACACTTTTCAAAAATCAGGCTCCGGTCTTGCCGGTGCCTTAACAGTTGATGGCAAACTCATCTTCACAGGAGTAACACCAAAACTCCAGGTAACCTCTATAGCTTTCAACGGCACAGTACAATATGATTTGGCCGGTGATCAAACCCTGGCGATTGCCGGTGCTGCAGGTTCAGCACTCCCTAATACATATTCAACCCTTATTCTCAGCAATTCGGGAATCAAAACTCTTGGACTGAATACAACCGTAAATAATAGTTTTAGCGTAACGGGAACAGCAACATTGAATAAAGCTGCTTTTTCCTTTACCGATAAATCCGCAAACGATATTACAGCCTTTGATATTCCTCTTCAAGTAAGTTCGGTTATTGATGCTTCCAACCATACAGTAACTGTAGTTATGCCTTTTGGAACATCATTGTCTGCCTTAACTCCTACAATTGCAGTTTCCCCGGGATCGGTAATTTCGCCTTTAACAGAGGTTGAACAGAACTTTTCATCGGCTTTAAACTATACCGTTACGGCAGAGAATTCAACTCCACAGGTATGGACTGTAACAGTTTCCGCACCTGCATCTGTGGCAACTGACATTTTAAGCTTTGATTTGGCTTCACCGGCAGCAGTTGGAAATGTTGATGCTGTTAATCACACTGTAGCTGTCACAGTACCATACGGAACAAATGTAACCGCATTAGTGCCTGCAATAACTCTGTCTGGAGGCGCAACCGTTTCAGCATTAAGCGGAGTGGCGGCTAATTTCACCTCGCCTGTTACTTATACGGTTACTGCCCAGGATGGCAATACAAAGCAGGACTGGACAGTTACAGTTACTGTTGCATCAGCAACAGCGACCGACATTTTAACCTTTAATTTTGCTGCGCCTGCAGTTGTAGGGACAGTTGATGCGAATGCCCATACTGTAAACCTAACCGTAGCCTACGGAACAAATGTAACTGCCCTTATCCCTGCAATTACGCTCTCCGACGGCGCTACAATTTCCCCGCTTTCGGGGATTGCACAAAATTTCTCTTCAGATGTTTTGTATACAGTAACCGCTCAGGATGGAATCACAAACCAGGTTTGGACCGTTAGCGTGGCAATTACACCCGCGTCCACTGAAACCGACATTCTGACTTTCAATTTTGCAAGCCTGGCAATTAACGGAATAGTCAACGCCACCGATCACACAGTGGTATTAACAGTTCCATACGGGACAGCTGTATCAGCGCTGGTACCCACAATCACACTTTCGCCAAATGCTTCTGTTTCGCCATTAACGGGTGTTGCGGCCAATTTCACTTCCAATGTTACATATACAGTAACCGCAGAAGACGGAATAACCAAACAAGCCTGGACCGTTAGTGTTATTGTTGCAACCAACACTCAAAACAGTATTCTGAGTTTTTCTTTTGCAGGACTGGATCCGGCTGTAAATGGAATAATTAATTCAGAGACATTTACAGTAACAGCAGGTGTTCCTTCTGGTACCGATTTATCAGGTATGATAGCCAGCTTTACACTTTCGCCTCAGGCCTCTGCTGCTATAGGGACTATTCCTCAGGTTAGCGGTGTCACAAGCAATGATTTTTCAAGTTCGAAGGTTTATATTGTAAAAGCAGGAAACGGATCCACTCAAAACTGGACGGTTAATGTAAGCATCGCGGGTGAGCCCCTTGCCTATGATGCTTTTGACTATACTGCAGGAGAACTTTTAAGCGCTCAAATCCCACAGGGCTGGGCTACCTACAGTTCAGCAGGAGTTTCCGAAGTTCTTGTCGCATCAGGAAACCTATCCTATCCCGGCCTTTTTCCTTCCCAAGGAAATAAAATCAGTTTTGACGGTGCCGGAACCGATATCAATAAATCGTTTACATCACAGTCAGCGATTGGAAGCAGAGTCTACTACTCCTTTATACTTCAAGTTGACAGTATGAAAAATGTCACATCAAACGCGGGTGCACATTTTGCAGGTCTAAGTTCTGCAACATCAACTGTTGGAGCCAGTGTGTATTTTAAATGGGATGGCATTGAAGGATCCAATAAATTTCTGATTGGCACAGCGGTAAGGGGTGCCTCCGCCTCTGTTCCAGTATACACAGCATCAACTTACGACATCAATAAACCGATTCTGATTGTTGGATGCTATGAAATTGTTGACGGCCTCCTGAACGACAAAACCTATATGTGGATAAATCCTTCTGCCGATGACCTCGGGTTAAGTTCATCCCCCATGGCTATATTAACGGCTGAAGGCGGTGCAGCATCCGATTTAACTTCCCTTGGATATTTTTACATCCGTCAGGATGCGGCTACTCTTACTCCCTATATCAATATGGATGAATTAAGGATTGGCTTGAGCTGGGCCGATGTCACCCCAAAATCGGGCGTCGTAACCTTCAATCCCGGGGATAATGAAGCAGATGTTGATATTGTTGCAAAACCCACAATCACCTTTATCAAACCTATCCGAAAAATCGGGGGCGCAGCAATTTCAAATTCTGATTTGGCCGGCCTTATAACATTTAAAAAGAACAATGCCTCCGGTGCTTCAGTTCCGTTTACGGCTGAAATTGACCCGAACAAACAAGTAATAACAATAAGCCCGTCAGCTTCGCTAAGCTTCTCCGGAACGTATTACATTTCGGTAGGCTCGGTTGAGGATAACACCGGCGCGGTAATTTCGCCCAAAAACAGCAAGTTTGTCACTCGGGCTGCCCGCAATAATGCTGCGCTTACAGATCTCAAGGTAAACGGCAATACCGTTACCGGTTTTGACGCCGGGAATTTCAGTTACAACATCTCGTTGGATTTCGGAACAACTGCAGTACCCTCACTGAACTATACATTGTCGGATGCAAACGCATCGGCTCTAATAACCAATGCTCCTTCCCTGCCGGGTACGTCAACAGTCCTTGTTACCGCGGAAAATGGAACCAGCAAATCAACCTACAATGTTATTTTCTCAGTGGCAACAACAGCAAGCAGCGACGCTACGCTTTCGAATATGCTCATGGATGGCGTTACAATCTCAGGATTTGCCAGTTCAACCTATGAGTATCTTGTTGCATTGCCCTTCGGGACAGTCGTGCCTCCGCTGGTAACAGTAACAACAAATTCGTCAGTTGCAACGGCTGTAGTAACCCAGGCCCAGAGCATGACGGATATTACATTTGTTGAAGTAACGGCTCAAAACGGAACAACCACCCTAACTTATGCAATTCTCTTCGAGATCGATCCTTATATTTACAAAATCGGATTCACAAAAACAGGTACCGGTAATAATGAATTGCCATTTATTGGCTGGTCTACCGATAACACCATTGTTTCCAGTAACTGGGGAACCCTGCCGATTGTAAACCATGGCGAATTCACAGGGCCGGAAGCCTTCAGGTTCATAACAGGGAAATCCGCTTCCGTTCCTCCTTCTTCCCCGGGCTGGATGAAAACCACAAAATATCCAAAATCGGGTATTTTAAACTTCTGGCTTTATGTGCAGGCAAGTGATGGGACCGAAGAACTGCTGGTACATAAAAAAGTAAGAGATGCCGATAGTGTGCTGGTTGCCAAAATTACTTCAGCGGAAATGGTAAGCGCCAACTGGAAGGAATTTACATATGATATCAATGTGACCGACAGTACAGCAATAATTTTCACCTCTGTGCTAACCATCGATGCTGCCACAAGGATATGGATGGATGACCTTTCATTAAAAGGAAAAATCACTACAGGCATTTCCCAATTCAATGTAACCGGTCCGGCAGTTAACCTTTATCCGAACCCTGCTCATGAGCATATGACCATTGATATGAACCAGGCTAAATATGGAGTAATGGACATATACAATTCCGTGGGATCAAAGGTATTGAGCTATCCAATTATCGATTCCAATTTTGACCTGGATGTCAGAAATCTGAATGAGGGTGTCTATTTAATCCTATTCACCGGAAAAGATATCCTGTACAGAACGAGATTTGTTAAGTTCTAAGCCTTAATTACCCTAGTTAAACGCCTGCGAAAAGCTGCCCTGAAAATGATTCAGGGCAGCTTTTTTTTTAATCCTAAACTGTGTGAACATCGCTGATATGAATTGGAATGGCGGGGTATCATGGTTTGATATATAAATTGTTACCAACCATACTAAAAATGACTTTCCTGATATTAAAGTTCCCAAATTGAGAATTAATTTTTATCTTTGAATAGTTCAAAATAAAAAATGGAGCGAATTTATTCAAAAAGTACATTAAGAGAATATTGGGAGAAACACACGGATTCTGAGCAATATTTAAAGACATGGTATGATACAGCAATGAATTCTGATTGGAAAAACCCAAGTGATATTAAGTTGGCATATGCAAGTGCAAGTATTCTAAAGAATAGCAGGATTGTTTTTAATATTAAAGGTAATTCCTACAGACTGGTAGCAAAGTTTAATTTTGAGAAACAATGGATCTTTATCAAATTCATTGGTACACATGCAGAATACGATAAAATTGATGCCAACTTAATTTAAAACAGTAAAAACATGAACATAAAACCTATTAAATCTAAATCTGATTATCTGGAAGCATTAAGCAGACTTGATGTCATTTTTGACGCGAAAACAGGTTCACCTGAAAGTGACGAAGCAGACGTACTTGGTTTAATGATCGATGAATATGAAAAAAAGCATTATCCTATTGACGCTCCAGACCCAATTGAAGCTATTAAAATCAGAATGGAAGAAATGCAATTAAAACAAATAGATTTAATTAATGAGATTGGAGGGAAAAGCAGAGTTTCTGAGATACTTAACCGAAAACGTAAACTGACAGTTGAAATGATCCGTAAACTGACCATCAGATTAAATCTTTCACCTGGACTGCTAATAAACGATTATCAACTGACTCGATAAATAAGTACGGTTAGTAACAGCTATATATCAATTCCGACAATGGGTTTAAGTTTTCACTACAGCGGCAGCATTGCCAAACCAGAGTTATTGCCCGAATTAATTCATGAAATTCAGGACATAGCAAGAACTTATTCTTGGGAATACAATGTGTTCGAAAGACAGTTTCCCGAAAACAGTTTTGGAAAGCCCGGGTACAACCAAAGTGTTTATGGTATTTGCTTTACCCCGCCCGGTTGCGAAACTATTTCAGTTTGTTTCCTGTCCAACGGTCGCATGAGCAGTCCTTCTCATCTTACTTTTTTTGGCAAAACAAACGAACAGCCCGAAAGGGATTATTTGTACATGCTTTCGGTAAAAACCCAATTTGCCGATGTGGCTACACATCAGTTCGTTATTCAACTCTTTCGTTACCTGAACACAAAATATTTTACCGGTTTCGAGCTAACAGACGATGGAGAATACTGGGAAACAAATGATATTGATATTCTTAAGGCTAATTTTAAAAGAAATGCCGATATGATATCCGGGTTTTCATCGGCTCTTGAATATATACCTATGAAAACCGGCGAAAAAATCGAGAATTATTTTAAAAGGTTGGCAAACCTGATTCGGAGAAGAAAGAAATCATAAAATAAGTAAAAGCCGGAAAACCATATTGAATACAAAGAATCGCAGAGAGATGAATACCTTGAGTGTATTTAGGGTTTTGCAAATACCAGGGGAGGCGGGATTTAAATAGTTGAATATGTGGATTTTGATGTTGCCGGGCTCAAAAGACTCAATACACGACTGGAAGATATCCCCAAAATAATGCGGGGTAAACATGCTCAGCTATTTTAAAGATAAGGCGGATATTTTAAAGTTCTTGGGGACTATTTCAATCCTGGACTTTGCTCTTTT
>CAMAZH010000035.1 GCA_945863035.1 Chitinophaga pinensis
CCTCCGGAAGTTAAGACTCCAATTCTTTTAATTTTTCCCATGTGATAATGATTAACGTACTAAATTACCGTTTCCCTATACCGAAAACGCAGAACAAAAATAGTATTAAAACAGAATAGATTTCAATTTCAAAATTAATTTATAGTTAACATCCTATAAAAAACTCTTTATTTTCTTTGCAACCATCTCCATCTGCCAATGAGGGGTCGAGGTAGCGCCGGCAATACCCACTGTTTCAGCATCTTTAAACCAGACTTCGTCGAGCTCTTCAGGATCCCCCACATAATAGCTGCGTGGATTCGCCTCCCGGCATACTTCATAAAGCACCTTTCCGTTGGAGCTGTGTTTCCCTCCCACGAATACAAGCACATCGTTCTCCGATGCAAATTTCCTCAATCCTGGTCGACGATGAGAAACATGACCGCATATCGTGTTGTGCACCACCAGCTTCCCTCCTGCTTGCCGCTGCCTCTTTTCAAGAATGGCAACAACTCCCTGAAAGGCTTCCGTGTCCATGGTTGTTTGGGAATACAAATGTAAGTTGGAGTAAGTTGGGACTGTTTCCGCTTCTTCCATCGAACTTATGACAACACTTTTATCGGGTGACTGTCCAAAAAGGCCTTCGACTTCCGGATGGCCTTTTTTTCCGAAAATCACAATGGATGCATTCTTTTCTGCCCCCTTTGCAGCTATACCCGATTGAATCTTGCGGACAATCGGACAGGTACCGTCGATTATTTCAATATTGTTTTTTCTTGCGATTTCATAGGTGGAGGGAGGCTCACCGTGGGCCCTGACCAACATTTTGCAGTTGTGATGAGCCGGGAGTTCATCCCGCGAAATGGTAATCATTCCCTTCTTCTCAAGACGCTTCACTTCCATTTCGTTGTGCACAATCTGCCCGAGGCTGTAAAGCACTTCTCCCGTATCGAGGATAGCATCGGCCATTTCAACAGCGCGAACAACCCCATAGCAAAAACCCGACTTTTCTTCTATCGAAATTCTCATGACAAATCGAGCTTATATTTGCCGGATACGAGTTTTCTGAACCAGTCCATCTGCTCTTCGGGGGACATGTAACTGTTATCCAGAACCACAGCGTCTTCGGCCTTGCAAAGCGGGCTTTCCTCACGGTTCTGGTCGATAAAATCGCGCTCCAGAATATTATGCTCTATCGCCTGCAGGCTCACATTATCGCCTTTCTCCTGAAGCTCCTTGAACCTGCGCTCGGCCCGAATCAAGGGATCGGCAGTCATAAATATTTTTATATCGGCATTGGGGAACACCACGGTGCCAATGTCTCTTCCATCCATTACCACACATGAGCTCTCGCCCATTTTGCGCTGGTACTCTACCATCTTTCTCCTTACAAATCCAACCTTGCTAATAATGCTAACCTTTTCTGAAACTTTAATTCCCCTGATTTCGTCCTCAACATTTTCCAGGTTGAGGTGCATTTCGATCTTTCCGTTTTCATTGTTTCTAACAAACGAGATCATTACCACGTCGATAGCCGCGGCGAGTCTCTCTTCATCCACATGTTCACCGATAATAATTTTCTCGCGCAGGGCAAAAAGCGTTATTGCTCTGTACATTGCTCCACTGTCGATGTAGGTATATCCAAGTTCTTTAGCAATGGCTTTGGCGAAACTGCTTTTTCCTGTGGAGGAGTGTCCATCGATGGCAATAACTAATGGGGGAAGATTGCTGATCATATAGAAGAATTTGAATAGCAAAAATACTATTCCTGAAACTCAATTCCTCAATAAAAGGGAAATTATTGCCGGGTATAAAATTCCGAAAGGTTAACGCTTAGAGAAAAATGGTTGGAAGCCCCTGCCAGATGGTAGGTTGAGCGGCCATAGCTGAAGCGGTATTTACTGATTTTCATTCCAAAGCCCCAGGAGAAGCCCACCATTCCAACCCGCACAGGGACCTTAAGTTCCTGTCTGCGTTGATAGTTGTACCCCAGGTTTACATAAAAATTCTCGCCGGGCAGGAACTCCATTCCAATTATCGCGTGGCGCATAAGCTTATCGCCAAACACCTCAAACCTGTTCTTGCTGATCTCCTGACCGTTTAGCGGATCGTAGGCACTATTGCTGTTTACTGTGCTCTCGTAGCTCAGGTCGAATTTCTGAAGGTGATGAAGTGTAAGCGAAAAACGAAAAGGGGCGTGCATAAGCTTTTGCGAAAGCCCGGCCTGGATTTCGAAGGGGAGGTTTTCGCGCTCAGCTCCCGGGTAATACCTGATGATTTGTGTGCCAAGGTTCTTCAACACCAGAGCAGCAGAAAACAAACGCTCCGGATTAAAATATGTAATCCCCAGATCGGCAGCAAGCCCCAACGAGTTATAGCTCTCGAGGCTGGAGTATACAGGCTTCACGTTGATACCAACGGTTAAAAAGCTGTCGATTTTGCGGGAATAGATCAGATTAAGGGCATATTCCGCCGCCTGAAACTCACCCGTTACAATTCCTGCCTCATTGGCTGCTGTAAATGTGCCGTAATTGGAATAATGCATCCCTGCGGCAAAGGTTCCCTTATTACCCAAATCGCGTGCAAAGCTGGCATATCCGTATTTGATCCCGGCGAAGTAGCCCACATAATTCAGAACCATATGCTGGTCCATTTCCGGGTTTAAAAGGGAGGGGTTATGAAAGGGCATGTTAAGGTCATCGCCCGTTATGGAAACCGATTTACCACCGAGAGAAGCCACTCTGGCTGAGTTTGTGAGGTTAAGAAAAGCGTAGGTGTAATGCCCGCCAATCTGCGCTGAGATGGTTGAAGCGATGGAAGCGAAAAAAAAGACAAACAGAAAAACTCTCTTCATTCTATCGGTTTAGGGGCAATAATGCATTAATAAAATAAAAACTGTCTAAGCAAAGTTGTTACCGCCAAAAAACTTGCGGTTTACTCCCGTGTCAAAAAAGTTTAATCCATAAACGTACAAAAAAACAAGATAGTGTACAAACAGGTCATTCTGTTAAACATTTCAGAAAAACACCCTCTGCACTGTCCACCCACTTCTTAAATCCAACACATATCGGGTTATTTTTTTCCGAACCCGGCCCGATATCGTCGAATCGTGCCAAAACCTTTGCTGCCCCAGCTCTTAGAGCATCCTTCGCATTGCAGTACTGTTCAAAGTGTCCCGACGAAACTACAACCGCAAGAGGTTTGTCGAGATAAACCGACTCGGCTAGGGTTTCAAATCCTGCTGTACACATAACACTTTCGGAGGTGTTTAAAGACGCCAGGAATTCATCCCCTGAAATAAACGAAACATGAAGATTGGAAGGAAGTTCAATCCCATCCTCAAATTCATGTAAAAACACCCTGAATTGCTTGTGAGGCATTTCCCGGGCAAGCCGACCCACCTCATGGATAAACCCGGGCTGCATACAATAAACATGAATGTGGCTGCCTTTAAGAGGGATCGCTTCCAAAATTTCAGATCGCAGCAGTGGTGGCACCACATGGATTTTTTTTCGGGGGATGTGCACTTCGTCGGTAAATGAAAGTGCCAGAATTTTTCGGGCACCAACCGACGCCAGCCATGAGTGGATCCGCAACAGCGTTCGCTCTGCTCTCCGGTCCGGGGGCCACCGAAAAGCCGGATGCCCGAAAAAGAAATGATGCGAGATGGAATAAACCGGTTTCCCCGAAAAGGAAAAAAAAGCACCCAACTGTCCCACTATGTCATAAAAAACAATTATTGCATCGGCATCAGAGAATCTGACCCGATAGGCCAAGCGAATAATGGAGTAAAGATATAAGGGTGAAAGGAAGATGTTAAAAAGGAATGTGGTGTAGAGGTTTATCCCGGTCTTATCCCCCCGGCGAAGAAAAAAAGGACTGAAAAAGTTCTCATGTGCAATTGCCCTGTACAAAGGATTCTTTGACCGGAGAATATTTGTTCCTAAAAAGGATGCGGTAACTGAGTGCCCATTCTTCTCAAGCATGGAGCGCAATGCAAGCGACTGGGTGGTATGGCCCATTCCCTCTCCCTGTATGATGAAAAGATATTTCATTTCGTTGGGGGAATCATAAAAGCATTTTTCGCATCAGGATTATTGCCCGGCTCTCCAGAGCCGCAATTCTCCGAGAATCTCATTTACTGCCGGACAAACATAAGTGTTTTTAAGGCTCAGGTCGAGAATCTGATGCATTTTTTTTCGGTCAGTATGCGGATATTCCCTGCACGCCTTGGGCCGATGATCATAGACCCTGCATTTATTGTCGCTTTCGAGAAAAGGACAAGGCATTTCGCGAAAAACATAATCATTGTCCTCATCCATTCTGAGGTAGGTTTGAACAAATACCGCCGCCTTCACTTTAAGCTGTTTGGATAGCCTTTCAATATCTTTGTCGGTAATTCGGGGCCCAAGGAATCTGCAGCAATTCGCGCAGGTAAGACAATCAACCCGCTCAAAAACCCGCTCATGTGCATCCTGAAAGATTTCATCGAGGTTGCGGGGAGGTTTCTTCTTGAAAATCCGGATTAACTCCTTGTTTAACTTCTCGTCATCCCGGGCGTTTTTTTCGATGCTGTCTGCAGAATAATCCATGAGCAATTGTTAAGCTGGAAACTGATAATTAACCGGGGGAGCTTTTTGCTTTTTGAATTTGATACTTTTCACCTGCGACAGGAATACTCCGATAAGCACGATAAAAATCCCGGCCACCTTAAGTCCGGGCATAGCTTCTTTCAGGAGGAAGAACGAAAACACAGCAGTAAACACAGGAATAAGGTTTGTGAAAATATTTGCCTTTGATGCCCCGATTTCACGTATAGCAAAAGTGAAAAGCACAAACGTCAGGGAAGATCCGAATATAGCCAGATACAACAGGGATATCCATCCTTCGGTTGTAGGTCGCGCCGACAGTATGGTTCCCGCATCGAACCAAAGGAATAAGGGCAGGAACATCATAATGCCGAGGGCGTTCTGATAGGCCGTAATGGTAAAACCGTTGTACTTGTGCGATAAGCCTTTCACGGTAAGAGAATATCCCACCGCTGCGAGAACAGCAAGAAAGAGCAGCAGAACACCTTTGAGACGGGCCACGATTTCAACCTCGCTTGAGAACACAACGGCAAGCACTCCTCCAAAAGACACTACCAATCCGATCCAGTTCAGTAACGTCAGTCGCTCCCGGTAAATAAAATAGGCTGCAATGGGTACAATCAGCGGGATTATTGCGATAATTACCGAGCCCATGGTTGGGGACACATAGGTCAAGCCGAAACTCTCTCCCAGAAAGTACAAAAAAGGCTCGAAAAAAGCCATAAGAACAAAATACTTGTAATCGCTTCTTTTCACGGCTTGAAGCTTCCCTGCGATGCGGGCAAAAGTAAAGAGGAAAACAACCGATATCAGAAGTCTTAAAAAGATTATGCTTATGGGCTTGAAAGAATCAAGTGCAATTTTAAAAGCCACAAAGGTGTAACCCCAAAAAAGCATGGCTAATATGAGACTGAAATATACTAAGCTAAGTTTTGATTTCATGCACAGGTACAGATATGTACGAAGGTTAAGGTTTACAAATTTCCCTGTTTGCAGGCTGCTTACCTAAAATGCAAACATTTTTGGATTCACAGAACAAACTGTCTGGATTGCAGGGAACTTTTCAGCAACCGGATTACCCGGTCATTTTCAGGCGCTGTATGTTGGCTTTTTCGAGTTTTTCTTTGGCATATCCCAGTCCGACGCTGATTGTCTTTTCGCTTTTCGAGGGAAGCTCAAACATTGCGTCGATGATAATCACCTCACAAATGGATCGCAGACCGCGGGCTCCGAGCTTAAACTCGATGGCTTTGTCCACGATATAGTCGAGTGCATTCTCGTCCCAGCTCAATGAAATCCCATCCATATGGAAGAGTTTCTCATACTGTTTGATAATAGCATTTCTGGGCTCTGTCAAAATCCTTCTGAGAGCGGTGCGGTCGAGAGGACTTAGGTATGTGAGTATGGGCAATCGTCCGATAATCTCGGGAATCAGTCCAAAGGCTTTAAGATCCTGAGGTGCTATATACTGCAAAAGATTATCGCGGTCGATCTGTTCCTTTGATTTGCTGGCAGTATATCCAACCACTTGGGTATTTAAGCGCTGGCCGATTTTACGGGTGATTCCATCGAAGGCTCCCCCGCAAATGAAAAGAATATTCTTTGTGTTAACAGGAATCATCTTCTGGTCGGGGTGCTTGCGCCCTCCCTGGGGAGGCACATTTACCACAGAGCCCTCAAGCAGTTTCAGAAGACCCTGCTGTACGCCTTCCCCTGAAACGTCGCGGGTTATCGAGGGGTTATCGCCTTTCCGGGCAATTTTGTCGATCTCGTCAATAAAAACAATTCCCTTTTCTGCCGCCTCAACGTTGTAATCGGCTACCTGAAGCAGACGGGTAAGAATACTTTCGATATCCTCTCCAACATAACCGGCTTCAGTGAGTACCGTAGCATCGACAATGGTGAAGGGAACATGAAGCATCTTTGCAATGGTGCGGGCAAGAAGAGTCTTGCCTGTTCCCGTTTCGCCCACAAGAATGATATTGGATTTTTCGATCTCCACCTCAGCCTCATCCTTGCTGGTGGTTTGCATCAATCGCTTGTAGTGGTTGTATACTGCGACTGAAAGGTATTTTTTGGCTTCATCCTGACCGATAACATAAAGGTCCAGAAAAGCTTTGATTTCGGCTGGTTTAAGAAGCTTGAGCTGATTTAAGTCGAACTCTCCCTTTTTGCCGATCTCTTCCTGAACGATGGTATATGCCTGATCAATACACCTGTCGCAGATATGCCCGGATATCCCCGCAATCAACAGGTTGGTATCTTTCTTTTCCCTTCCACAAAAAGAGCAGCGATCCATAGCACTTTTGGTTTTTGTCACTTTTTCGTTACGTTTCTTACCAGAACCTCGTCGATCATGCCATATTCCTTTGCCTCTTCAGCAGTCATCCAATAGTCACGGTCGGAGTCTTTCTCAACACGTTTGAACGGGTTTCCCGAATGGTCTGCAATAATCTGGTAAAGTTCCTTTTTGAGTTTAAGTATCTCACGGGTTGTGATTTCAATGTCCGAAGCCTGACCCTGGGTTCCTCCCATGGGCTGGTGAATCATCACGCGGGAGTGGCGAAGGGCCGAACGTTTCCCTTTGGTACCAGCGCAAAGCAGAACCGCTCCCATAGAGGCAGCCATTCCTGTGCAAATGGTAGCAACATCCGAACCGATATACTGCATTGTATCATAAATACCCAGGCCGGCATGAACACCTCCACCGGGAGTATTAAAATAGATTTGGATATCCTTTGAAGGGTCAGCTGACTCAAGATATAAAAGCTGGGCCTGAATAATATTTGCAACATAATCATCTATAGGTGTTCCCAGGAAAATGATTCGATCCATCATAAGTCTTGAAAACACGTCCATTGTGGCGATGTTCAACTGACGTTCCTCGATGATCGTTGGGGAAATGTAGCTGTTGTAAATCGAGGTATAGGTGTCAAGGTTCTGACTGCTTATGCCAATATGCTTTGTTGCATATCTTCTAAAATCGTCTTTTGGATTCATGATTTGGAATTATTTAAAGCCTCAAATTTACGATAATTATTTGTGTAATTGGAGAAACGAAACGTCTTAAAGCGTGTCAGCCCCTTAGCCGTAAAGCTATTTCTCAAAAAGTTTCTTGAAATTCTCAGCGCTTATTTCCTCCTTGGCAAGTTTAACCTTTTCTTTCATGAGCTTATAGATGTTGTCCTCATATTTCTGTTCAAAGATCCTGCGGGCCTCTTCCTTCTTGGAAAGTTGCTCTTTTGCATACTGAACAATATGCTCTTCAGGAACATTATACAGACCATACTGGTAAAACTGGTTTCTTGCAAGGTTTACGGCAAATTCGAGTAATTCCTCTTCACTTACCTTGATGTCGTTTTCGCGAATCAGCTGGTCTTTAATAAGTTGCCACTGAAATTCCTTTTCGTAATCCGCAAACTCGGATTCAACCTGCCCGGCTGTCATTTTCTCATTGGCCTCAACAATCCAGCGTTTGAGAAAATCAACGGGCAATGCCGGTTTGGCTTTGCCTATAAGGTATTCCTTGGCATCGATGGCAAACTTGTAATTCGATTCGCGCTCATAGTTGGATTTAAGCTCCTCAACGATTTTTTCGCGGAATTCGGTTTCCGATTTCACCTGGTTTTCGCCATAGAGTTTATCGAAGAGTTCCTGGTTCAGGTCATGCTTTTTGAATTCGAGAATTTCCGCGATATCAATACGAAATGGTCCCTGAACTGAATCTACCAGGTCCTTATCAATTCTGAGAAGTGAGCTTAGTTCAGCGTCGCTGGGGTAGGCCTTTCTGAGATCGAAATCCAGGCTTTGGCCTGCTTTTGCTCCTTTGAATAAAGCTTTCACTGAATCGTCCTTCACCATATCGAGGGAGATGCTGATGTTCTCCGCCTGCAAGCCCTCTTCAACAATCTTTCCTTCGGAATCGATTTGGGATAGGTTGCCCTTGATCAGCTCATCGGTTCCGGCGGCTTCAACAGGGGCAAAGTCACCATAACGCTTTGTGACATTATCGGTGTATTCCTTAATTACATCATCCTCCACCTTAATGGAGTAATAGTTGATTTTATCTTTTTCGGAAATATTCAGGGTAAACTCTTCGTAAAGCCCGATATCGAAAGAAAACTCAAATTCGCTGTCCTTATCGAAATCAATGGTTTTGTTGTCATCCTGATGAGGAAGGGGCTCGCCGAGAATTTTCATTTTCTCATCCCTAATATAATTCATAAGGTTTTCAGAAATGACCTTATTAATCTCTTCGGCCAGTATTGGCTTATAATACAGTTTTTTAACAAGACCCATTGGAACCATTCCGGGACGGAAGCCATCCACTTTGGCTTTTTTCCGGTAATCTTTCAATACTTCTTCCACCTTAGCCTGATAATCTTCTGGTGTGACTTTAATAGTAACAACTGCATTCAGGTTGTCAATCTTCTGACTTGTAATGTTCATTCTACTTCAATTTGAAAATAATAAATAAATAACCATCCCGATAAAACCTTAAAAACCGCCTGATGCCACCGTTCTTGCAACGGGTAGCATCAGCGGTTTCAAGAAGTGCGGATGAAGGGACTCGAACCCCCACACCTTGCGGTACCAGATCCTAAGTCTGGCGCGTCTACCAATTCCGCCACACCCGCGGTAAAAAATTTTTGCAAAGCTACTCAAATTTTGACAATTATCGCAATTCAAAATTTTTCCCTAAATAAAGTCTTCTCACCTCCTCATCATCAGCCAGTTCCTTAGCGGTTCCCGCCTTTAAAATTTCCCCCTCGAACAAAAGATATGCCCTGTCGGTGATCGATAAAGTCTCGTGAACGTTATGATCGGTTATTAGAATTCCAATGTTTTTTTTGCTTAGCTGGGATATAATTGACTGAATATCCTCAACAGCAATCGGGTCGACCCCGGCAAAGGGCTCATCCAAAAGGATAAAATAGGGGTTCAGGGAAAGTGCTCTGGCTATTTCGGTACGCCTTCGTTCACCTCCTGAGAGCTGAATACCGAGGCTTTTCCTGATTTTATTCAGCCCAAACTCGTTTAAAAGCGACTCGAGTCTTTCGTTTTGCTCGGGTTTGGACATTCCGGACAGCTCGAGTACCGCCTTGATATTGTCTTCAACGCTTAGCTTGCGGAAGACCGACGCTTCCTGGGCCAGGTATCCGATTCCCATTCTTGCCCTTTTGTAAACCGGCTCGCCGGTGATATCCTGATCGTCAATAAATATTTTCCCGTCGTTTGGGGTGATTAGCCCAACCATCATATAAAACGAGGTTGTTTTACCGGCACCGTTCGGACCAAGGAGCCCCACAATCTCACCCTGGCTTAGCTCAATAGAAACCCCTTTCACCACCGTTCTGGAGCGGTAACGTTTTACTAAATTCCTGGTATAGAGTTTCATTTCGGCAATTTAGTGTTTTTATCAGGAATTGCTTTCCTCAGCTTCCTTTTTCTTACGCTCCCGGGTAATCCGCTTAGAAATATGGATACTCACCTCATATAAAATAAGTAAAGGTATTGCAACCAATATCTGACTGAAGATATCCGGGGGAGTGATGATGGCTGCCAAAATCATAATAATAACAATCGAGTGCTTTCTGTATTTCTTCAGGAATTCCGGGGTAACCAATCCGATTTTGGTCAGAAAGAACATGATTACAGGCAACTCAAAAACCACACCGGAGGCAAAGACTACTGATGTTATCGTTGAAACATATGAGATCAGGTTAATTGTGTTGGTTACATCCGGACTCACGTTGTAAGTTCCCAAAAAATGGATGGTAAGGGGAACTATCATGAAAAAGCCAAACAGTACTCCCAGTATAAATAACCCGGAACTAAAAAATATTGCACCGTTTGCATGCTTTCGTTCTTTTGTGTGCAATGCGGGGGAGATAAAACTCCAAAACTCATAAAAGACGTAGGGAAAAGCAACAATCAATCCGAGAACGAGACTCACGAGGATGTGCATATTAAACTGACCGGCCATTTTCACGGAAATAATCTGAAGAGGAACGGTGTTGATGCACAAACTGGGTGTGTTCAGATAACCGCCCAATTCACAAAGCACACGGTTAGTCCAGAAGCCCGGGGTTCTCGGGGCAAGGATTATGCTACTGAAGACCACATCTTTAAAAACAAAAGCAACAATGGCTCCCACGAAAATTGCAACAACAGAACGTATCAAACGCCACCTCAATTCCTCCAGGTGGTCGAGAAATGACATTTCTTCCTCTTTCTTTTTTGCCATTATGGTTTAGCTTTTCACTTTTTTATTCATTGCCCGCGCAAAGTAAATAAAAATATATGTGATTTCAACTTTAAGGCTAGAGGCATTTTAAGAAAGAAACTCGGCTAATTTAAAAAAGTGTAACTTCGACAACAAAAACAAACCGGAGACGTTATTCTTAAAATCCCTAACGTTGGGAGACTGAGTCGTGAGCAATTGAAAAAAAAAAGAAAATGGTTACTAATATCTGGAAATGCTGATTTAACTACAACTTTCAGCTTCATGACCCGGCAAAATAATACTGCCAATCTCGACAAAACACATTTTTTTTACCCGAAGAGTTTTTTTTATGAAAAAAAGGTATTATATTTAAATGTGTGTTTTGTCGTAATAGTCAACCTCCCCTCTAACCGCAAAACCTGTTAATGTATTGTTAAATCTTTGATTATCTGCGATTTTATTATTATGTTGTTAATTCTTTTCTAAAATTAAACGAGGTTTTTTTAAATGGGCAAAGTGGCTAATATAAGTTTACATGAATACCTGAAAAAGTATTTCGGGTTTGATAATTTTAAAGACGCGCAGGAGAAAATTATCCTTAATGTGATGGAGGGGAATGACACCTTCGTTCTCATGCCAACCGGGGGAGGAAAATCATTATGCTATCAGCTCCCTGCTGTGATTATGGATGGAACGGCAATCATTATCTCCCCTTTGATTGCACTGATGAAGAATCAGGTCGATTCGATGCGAAGTTTCAGCACCAATGATGGGGTAGCACACTTCCTGAACTCCTCGCTGACAAAAGTACAAATTGCAAAGGTCAAAGAAGATGTTACCAACGGACTCACCAAACTGCTTTATGTTGCGCCGGAATCCCTTACCAAGGAAGAGAATATCGACTTTTTGCAGGGGGTGAAGATTTCGTTCTACGCAGTCGACGAAGCCCATTGTATTTCAGAATGGGGACATGATTTCAGGCCGGAGTACCGCCGGATACGACCAATTATCAACAAAATCGGCAACGCACCTATTATTGCCCTTACCGCAACCGCTACACCAAAGGTTCAGCACGACATTCAGAAAAACCTGGACATGCTGAACGCGGATGTTTTCAAGTCATCCTTCCGGCGACACAACCTTTATTACGAGGTCCGCCCGAAAATTAATGCCACAAAGGAAATAATCAAGTTTATTCTCAATAACAAAGGCAAATCGGGTATTATCTATTGTCTGAGCAGGAAGAAAGTGGAAGAACTTGCCGAAGCACTTAAAGTAAACGGTATAAAGTCATTACCCTATCATGCAGGGATGGATGCTGCCACCCGCACCCAGAATCAGGATAAGTTCCTTATGGAAGAGGTGGATGTTATTGTTGCCACCATCGCTTTCGGGATGGGGATTGACAAGCCTGACGTTCGCTTCGTAATCCATTATGATATGCCAAAAAGTCTCGAGGGATATTACCAGGAAACAGGCAGAGCAGGCAGAGACGGCGGCGAAGGAAAATGCATCGCCTTCTATCGCTACAAGGATATACAGAAACTTGAAAAGTTTATGCAGGGGAAACCCGTTGCGGAACAGGAAATCGGCAGGCAACTCTTGCTGGAAACAGTAGCATATGCTGAGTCTGCTGTGTGCCGGCCTAAAGTGCTCCTTAACTATTTCGGGGAAGTTATGGAAGAAGATTGTGAAAACTGCGATAACTGCATTAACCCCAAGGAAGAATTCGAAGGACAGGATTATGTTGTGAATGTGCTCGAGACAATTCTCGAGGTCAAGGAGAAGTTCAAGGCCGACCATATAGCCGATGTGCTTGCCGGAAAAGCCACATCCGGGGTTAAGGCATATAGTCATCACAAGCTCGAAATTTTCGGAATCGGAAAGGATAAGGACATTCGTTTCTGGAACGCAGTCATCCGTCAGGCTCTCATTGCAAGGTTTCTACTGAAGGATATCGAAAACTACGGCTTGCTATACCTGAGTGATGCCGGTCGTGACTATTTAAAGGACCCTCAATCCTTCATGTTAACTCAGGACCACGACTATGAAGAATCTTTGGAACCAGAGTCAGGGGAAGGAATAACAGGCGGAGGGGTGGACACGGAACTCTTCAACATCCTCAAAGACCTGAGGAAAAAAATCGCAAAAGAATCCCAACTGCCCCCATTTGTAATCTTTCAGGATCCTTCTCTGGAGGACATGTCGATACAGTACCCGATCACAATTGAAGAGCTTCAAAACTGTGTGGGCGTCGGCGTGGGAAAAGCACAGCGCTACGGTAAGGAGTTCATTAAACTTATTAAGACCTACGTTGAAGAAAAGGAGATTATCCGGCCTCAGGACATGGTTGTTAAATCGGTTGTGAACAAATCAGGCTTGAAAGTTTTCATTATTCAGAGTGTTGACCGGAAAATTGCCCTGGACGATATAGCAGAATCCAAAAACATAGAAATGCCCGAGCTTCTCACGGAAATAGAGGCAATCATCAACAGCGGCACAAAACTTAACCTCGATTACTACATTAGCCAGGTAATGGACGAGGACAAGCAGGAAGAAATCTACAGCTATTTCAGGGAGGAAGCAGAAACCGAATCCCTTGCCGACGCTCTTAAGGAGCTTGGCGAGGAGAACTTTACAGAAGAGGATGTCCGGCTGATCAGAATTAAGTTTATGACCGAGATGGGGCATTGATTCGACCGGGCTTTGATTCAAAAACCCACCAGAGTATGGAAAAGTACTGCTCTCCCTAGTCTTTGGCAGACTTTTTCTTTGCACTCGCAGTTTAATAATTATGTCTGACCGATAATTAAGATTATTCTATGCCCGTCCTTAACCCCATTCTTCAAATACACAGTCTGGCAAAATCCTATGGTTCATTGAAAGCATTGTCTAACCTGACAATTGAAGTCAAGCAGGGACAGGTTTTTGGAATTCTTGGACCGAATGGAAGCGGAAAAACCACAACCCTGTCAATCCTCACCGGAGTCTTGGAACAGGATGAGGGAACCTTCACCTGGTTTGGGGAAAAGTCGAGCGCAAGTGCACGCCGAAGAATAGGCTCTCTTATCGAAACCCCATCCTTCTATCCCTACCTCAGCTTAGAGAACAATCTGAAAATCATAGCTCAGGTTAAAGAATGCGGATTTGGCGACATCCCTGAGGTTCTTAAAACCGTCAAGCTTTTCGAGAGGCGCAAATCACGTTTCTCAACCTTATCCCTCGGTATGAAACAACGGTTGGGCATTGCATCCACCCTGCTCGGAAATCCCGAGGTGCTGGTTCTTGACGAGCCTACCAATGGATTGGACCCGGAAGGAATTGCAGAAGTAAGGGAACTTATACTACAACAGGCCGAGTTGGGCAAAACGATTATCATGGCAAGCCATATCCTCAGCGAGGTGGAAAAAGTATGTACCGATGTGGCCATCCTAAAAAGCGGGCATTTATTGGCCGAGGGCAATGTCAGAGCCCTCCTGAAAGGAGAAAGCCTGCTTGAGGTTAAGGCGGATGACCCACAGCTTTTATTGCAGATTTTGGGGAATTGTCCTTTTGTAAACCATTTCCGGACAGAGAACTCCGGTGTCAAGGTAAGCCTTAAAGAAGGAAGCAATTCCGTCGACCTCAACCGTTTTGTCTTTGAAAAAGGCCTTGTGCTCAGCGAAATAATTCTTTATCAAAAAACCCTGGAGAGCCAGTTTCTTGAGCTGGTCAAAGAATAAACCATGACGAAACTTCTGAAAATAGAGCTCCGGAAAACCCTGCATTATATACCTTTCAGGATCCTCATCGGCCTGCACCTCGTGCTTTTTGTTGTTGGAATTTTCTTCCTCCCACGGGTGGATCTGAAAATCCCGTTTGTCACAATTCTTCCGTTATACCAGTTCCCTCATGTTTGGAATTTCACCACCTGGATATCGAGTTTTTACAACATCAGTCTGGTGCTGCTGGTGATAATGATGACCTGCAACGAGTTCAACAACAAGACCTACAAGCAACAGTTGATTTTTGGGCTCAGCCGGACAGACCTTCTCCTGCAAAAAATAATCCTGATTTCCCTTTTGTCTTTTTATGTTGTTCTTCTCGTGGGAGTTTCAAGCGTTGCCTCAGGTTTGTTCTATAGCTATAAGATTACCTTCAATCTGGTTTTTGAACATTCCTGGATTCTCGCTGCACTTTTTGTTCAGATTTTCACATACTTGAGCTTCGGATTGCTATTTTCTCTGATTTTCAGGAACATGATTCTGTCGGGAGTGGTTTATCTGATGTATCGGGTGATTGTTGAGCCCATCATCAGGGTGAATGTACATGAGGATTTGCGTTGGTATTTCCCATCGAAATTCGTCACAAACCTTACGCCCCGGCCCGAAGTTCTTTCAATGATCCAAAAAAACATGCAGGGTCAGAACCAATCCGGGGATGTTGAGATAAAGCAAATGGAAAACCTAATGCCAGTTGGGCTGCCCATTTGGCAGAACCTCATTCTTACCTTGGTTTTGATTGGACTGTTGATGTTTGCTTCATGGTGGATCCTGAAGAAACGAAGATTCAACTAGCCCCCTCACTCCTCCCGGATATCAAAGGCGTCTCTCAGCCCATTGCCGAGCATCGTAAAGGCAAGGACCATGAGCATGATGGCAAACCCCGGTATAAAAGCCAGATAGGCCTTACCGGCAAGGATAAATCCGTAGTGATCCTTTACCATCCCTCCCCAGGAGGAAATAGGGGGTTGAACTCCAATGCCCAGGAAACTCAGTCCGGCTTCGATAAGAATTGCCGATGCAAAATTAGCAGCTGAAATTATTATTACCGGGGAAAGTATATTGGGGATGATATGCTTCATTATTATTCTGAAATCGCTGTATCCTAGAACCTTTGCTGCCTCGATAAATTCCTTTTCACGGAGGCTGAGAACCTGACCTCTGACTACCCTTGCCACCTCTACCCACATCGTAACCCCAACTGCTACAAATACCTGCCAGAACCCCCTCCCAATAACCATCGTAAGAGCGATAACCAGAAGCAGGGTTGGAATCGACCACACAACATTAATAATCCACATAATTAGCTGGTCGATTTTTCCCCGGTAGTAGCCTGCAACCGCACCCATGCTGATACCTATAATCAGGGAAATCGCAACGGCAATAAACCCAACCATCAGGGATATTCTCGCCCCCAAAATAAGGCGACTTAACAGGTCACGGCCAAACCGGTCGGTACCCAGATAGTACGTTCTTCGAATAAGGTGTTCCTGCTCAATCTTATGCATCAGCAATGCTAAAGGGGCATTGATCTCCTCGCTGCTTATTAACCTGAAACCAAGGCTGTCGGCAGAAATCCTTATATTGTTAACAGAACCCGGCGCAAGGGCGAAAATGACATCCGGAATATTCAGATATCTGTAAAACTCTTCCTTTTCGGGAATATCGGTATACTCCCTCAGAATAATCTGCCCTTCTGAGAATGTGTAATTCAGATAGGATATTTCTTCATATTCGGCGCTCCTCCCATAAAACATTGTGTAAAAGAATCCCCTTTTTTCTATTTGCTCATTCTTTCTAACTTTCAGAACATTTACCCGAAAGCCCGGCTTTTTCCCTGAAAGTTCCAGATGCTGATTGTTGGCATAGGGGGATTGGTCGGGGCTGATGCTATAGCCGAGAATTGCGATAACAACAGCAAAGATAATGACAATAAGCCCAGCCATGGCCAGAGGATTTTTCCTGAACTTATTCCAAGCAATTGCTCCGGGTGTTTGTCCTGTTGACATCAAATGGTTTGTTTTACGGTTCGCCCCTTCCATTTGTAAGGAAGAAAATTCCCAGCCAATCCCGCGAATGAGATATAAAGGAAATAAAGAAATTGGGATAAAACAAAAAACTTCAACAGTCTTTCCATTTGGAAGAAGTGCAGGACTTTCCTCAGAAAGATAAAATCGACTAGCGTTTTCGTCAGAAATACCCCTCCCCCGATAAAAACAAAAGGAAGCTCAAAGAACGACATAACAAAACAATTCAGCAGCCAGAGATTAATGAGTAAAACGATTACCGCAGTAAGAATCAGTATTTTGTCCTTATAAAATCTCGATTTTGAGGCCCACCTCAATCTTTGCTGCAAAAAATCGTATAAACCCGACACCGGGTTAAGGCTTACGCTGGCTTCAAGAGATTTCAAAAAAACGAGTTTCCGGGGATATTTCTTCTTCAGGTTCAGAAGCAGAAAAACGTCATCTCCGGAGGCGATTTCATTCTGGAGAAAATCCAGATTTTCCAGATACCTCAGCCGGTCAACAGCAAGATTGGCCCCGTTTACCATAATCGGGTCGTGAATACCGAAGGAACCGGCAGTACTTCCAATAAGACTAAGGAATTCAAGGGACTGAAAAGCCGTAAAGAAGTCACCTGCAGGTTTAATAACCACCGGGGAGGCAATAAGCACAGCATGGGTTTGCTGGTAGCATGACACAATCGTTCTGATCCAGTTTTCCGTTGGAAGTGCATCGGCATCGGTAAAAATAAGAAGTTGTCCCCTGGCCTCAAGCGAGGCAATTGAAAGGGCCTTCTTCTTTCCCGCCGCATGCGCTTCCATCGAGATAAGCCGGGCATTGGAAACCGAACCGACAAATTGCTGGGCAATCAGCGAAGACTGGTCCTCTGAGTGGTCGTCGACCAAAAGGATTTCAATGGAGGAGGCAGGATAAGTTTGTGCCAGCAATGCCCTGAACAGCTGCGGAAGGTTTTTTTCCTCATTCCGAAAGGCAATGATGAGGCTAACGCTTACATTTAAAGCTACTTTCCGGATTTGGAATTCAGGAATTGCATTCCAGCCTGACAGAAATCTGGCAATGAGAAAGACGTATGCCAAACTTATGCCGAATGAAAAAATCAGGATTGCAATCATTGGGTAACAATGGATCAGTTTTTATTGCGGATGTAATCGTTGATCAGGCGCAGAAAGGATTCAAAAACAATAGGTTTCGTAATATAATCGCTGCAGCCCGAATTAAGGCATTTAAGGCGGTCGTCATCCAGAGCGTTAGCGGTTTGGGCAATTACGGGCAGTTCAGGGCGGATGAGCTTGATTTCGCGGGTGGCCTCATACCCGTTCATTGATGGCAGCTGAATATCCATCAAAACCAAATCAATCTCCGGATGAGCGCTAACCATGTCGATGGATTTCTGCCCATTATCAGCGTGAAGAACATTGACCTTGCTTTTCTTCAGTTGAGCCTGCAGGAGTCTAAAGCTCATATAATTGTCTTCAACAATCAGAATTGTGTGCTTTTCCCAGTTGAAATCATCTGGGTTTAGGCTGGGTTTGGTTTCTAGCTTGACTTCAGGTGTATCGGGTTTATACGGTATTTGAAAGCGGAAGCACGAACCGCCCTTGGCTCTTTGCTCCACCCAGATTCTCCCGTTCATGATTTCAACAAATCCCTTTGAAATGGCAAGACCCAGTCCAGATCCGCCAAAAGGCCGGGTAAGCGACTGGTCGGCTTGAGTGAAGCGATTAAAAATCAGGTCGATTTTATCATCCGGAACCCCGATCCCGGTATCTTTAATGAAAAACTCTACTTGCTCTTGCCCATTAATTACATATCCGAATTCAACCTCGCCGGAAAGAGTGAATTTTATGGCGTTTCCAATAAGGTTTGAAAGCACCTGATGAAGTTTTTGCCTATCGGCTTTTATGAAGGAATCCGAATCTTTTTTCCCCAAACTCATATTTAGCTCCACCGAATTCTTCTTTTTGGTCATTTTTTCTCCCAGCATGAAGCAGTGCAATTCAGTGAATAGTTTGTTCAGGGAAAAAACGGTTTCATGGAGATCAACCTGATTTGACTCGATTTTCGATATATCAATGATGTCGTTCACCAGGTTCATGAGGATATTTCCATTGGCATTGATCATGGCCAGATACTCATTACGCTCCTTATCAGGAAGGGCTTGGCGGGAGAGCAGTTGACTAATGCCAATAATTCCGTTCATCGGGGTACGGATTTCGTGTGACATATTGGCAAGAAAAGCCGTTTTCAGTTTATCCGATTCTTCCGCTTTGATTTTCGCGCCAATAAGTTCCTGTTCGAGTTGTCGTCTGTGAAGGGCAATGGATGCCTGATAAATAAAAGTTTCGATTAGCGGCTTGTCCTCAAGATCTTCCTGGCTGGTAAGGATTTCCACACTACCGTATAATTTTCCTCCGCGCAGGAGTGAAAGTCCGTAAATCTTTCTGGTTTGAAGGATACGCTCAGCGGCGCGACAAAGGGGTCTTGGAATACTTTTAAATGAAAGCTCGTGAACCCCGTCGGTAAATTCCAGCAGTTGCTCGGCATTTTGAATCAAGGCATCAACAGATTCTTGATCAATTTTAAGCTTACAGGAGTCAATAGCGATTCCGGTTTCCTTCTCAAGAGCTTCTTTAATTTGCTGGCTTCCGGAAAAATACACGACTTCAATTGTTTGTTCAGCTTCATTAAAGCTCGATACCAGCACATACCCTTCCTGTATAAACTCCTTAAGCTTCAGCCCTGTATAGGTGTAGATATTCTCGTTCTGCATGAGGCTTAAAAAGTCGAGAGCCGTATTGCTGAGAAACCTGAGTTTTTCCTGGTATACCTTTTCTTTTTCTTCGGATTGCTTTCTTTTAGTAATATCGACCATCACCCCCCTCAAACCGCACCACTTGGCATTGTTATACATATTATTGGTATACACCAAAGCAGGAAACTCAAAACCGCTTTTGGTAACCAGTATATATTCAGCCGCTTTGAGTTCTGCGCCTTGTTGCGTATTTAGTATTGCCGATTGGACCCGGACAAAATCAATAGCAGATACTAAATCATAAATTGAAATCCCCTTGTCGAAATCATCCTGAGTATACCCAAAACGTTCATAGGTTCGAAAGTTGGCAAAGGTTATTTTGCCGCTGCTGTTGGTCTCGAAAACCATTTCAGGCAAAAGGGTAATAAGGTCCTTAAATTTTTCTTCGCTTTTCAGAAGAGCCTGTTCGGCAATTTTCTGATCGGTTATATCCCTTGAGATGCCTGCGATACCGATAACTTCCCCGGACTCATTAATCACAGGGGTTTTGTGGGTTTCCGAATATCGCTTTCCGAAACGGTTTTCCTCGATTTCCAAAAAGCGAAGGGCTTTTCTTTCAACACAGACCTCCTTGTCTTTACGGACGTAATCTTCTGCGAGCTGCGGCGGACAGAGGTCAAAGTCAGTCTTTCCGATTATCTCTTCCACTTTCCAGGAAAAGAAGCGGCAAAAAGCTTCGTTTACCATCAGGTATTTGCCGTCCATATCCTTTATCCACGCAAGGTGGGGGATATTGTCGAGGATCGCCTGTTGCTGCGACTGGAATTTTTGAACCTTGTCTTCCAGAACTTTAATCCCTGTGATGTTGCTGCTTACAGAAACGATACGATACACCTCGCCCTTGTCGTTCCAAACCGGATAGGATCGGTGCCAAATCCAATTTACAGAATCATCAGGGAGTAAGATTCTATACTGTTCGTTGAACGTGTAATCTGATTTCCGTTTGCCGGAACGGAGGATTTTTTCAATTCGCGATTTGTCTTCGGGGTGAATCCACTCGAGATACACATCGGGATTTTTGTACAAATCTTCTCTGGCAATACCGTAAATTTGCTCAAATGCAGGATTGACATATAATATTTTATCGCCGCTCCGAATAACAAAGGCGTCGCTTGTATTTTCGGCAAGCTCCCTGAATTTCGCCTCGCTTTCCTTGATGGCCAGCTCGTAATTCTTACGTTTTGAAATATCCCGGGCAAGACCTGCGGTTCCAATGATATTGCCATCGGCTCCTCCGATTGGGATTTTTAAAGTCTCATGCCATCGGAATCCATCGGTGAAGGGGATGAGCTCTTCGAAAGTTCCTTGAGAACCGGATTTAACAACCATTTGATCGTCAGCGCGGTATTTTTCGGCAAAGACCGCTGGGAAAAAATCAAAATCGTTTCGCCCGATGACCTCCTCAGGTGTTTTCCCGAAAGAGCTGGCGAAACTCTGGTTAGCCGAAAGGAATCTCCCGTTCAGGTCTTTTGCCCAAATCATAAAGGGAATCTTGTTGAAAAAGGTCTGGTGATATTTTGAGTCAGAGAAAATTTTTTCCAGATCCTCATAGCTAAAACCCTGATTGGCGCCTGAGACACTTTCTGAAGCGCTCTGCGAATCGCTTTTTACTTTTAGGATACTTTTAAGCCGGATTATTTCCTGTTCGTAGTCGCTTATTTTCCGGCTTATCTCCTCGCTGGAAATTCCATCGTTTGAGTCGCACTCTGTTTCACCCCTATGTATAGCCTTATCCAACATATCAAAGCTTTTCTGGTTACGACAAAATAACACCAACAATTGTGGCAGAAAGCAAGGAAGCCAATGTTCCAGCCAGAAGTGCCCTCATGCCATATTTCGCCAGCAAAACTCTTTTTCCGGGAGCCAAAGCTCCGATTCCCCCAATTTGGATTCCAATAGAGGCGAAATTCGCAAAGCCACAAAGCATATAAGTAGCCATTATTATTGACTTGGGATCGGTGAATGCTCCGGAAGCTTTGAGTTGAGCCAGACTTATATATCCCACGAACTCGGTCATGATAAGTTTTTCGCCAAGCAGTGAACCAACCAGGGTAATGTCGTGTATGTTAACCCCAATTAGCCACATAAGGGGGGAAATTGAATATCCAAGAATAAACTGCAATGACAACTCGCTATAACGGCCATTGCTGAAACTGAAAATCCAGCCGTTGAGGTCAGTCCAATTCCCGATTTTGATAAAAGTAAAGTTTATCATGGCCAGAAATGCAATGAAAACCAAAAGCATTGCGGCTACATTGACGGCAAGCTTAAGTCCTTCGTAAGTACCATTATTAATTGCATCAAGTACGTTTTTTCCGATTTTATCCTGGGAAATTTTCAGTTCCTGGCTAATGTCCTCGGTTTGAGGAACCAGTATTTTAGAGATTACGATAACGCCAGGAGCGGCCATTACCGAAGCAGCCAGCAAATGTTTTGCAAAGAGAAGCTTCTGAGCCGGGTCATCTCCCCCGAGAAAATTAATATAAACAGCCAGAACACCCCCAGCCAAGGTGGCCATACCACCCGACATGACAAGCAGCATCTCGGACTTGTTCATTTTCTCAAGGTAGGCTTTGATCATGAGCGGGGATTCGGTCTGCCCCAGGAAGATGTTTCCTGCAACTGAAAGGCTTTCGGCACCTGACAATTTCAGAATTCGGGTCATAACCCAGGCAAGCAGCCAAACAAGCTTCTGAATAATTCCAAAGTAGAACAGGACGGATGTGAGAGCCGAGAAAAATATGATTGTCGGCAATATGTTTATCGCGAAAGTCTGCAGCGGAGCTTCGATTACCCCAGATGAATAGGAACTGAACAGGAACTTTGTGCCCTCATTTGTAAAGTCGAGAACCTTTACAAAGAGTCGGCCAACAAACTCAAACGTACCCTGTATAAAAGGCACCTGCAACACCCCAATGGCAAGCGCAATCTGCATTAATAAGCCATATCCTACAATTTTCCATGAAATGGCCTTTCGGTTGACACTAAAAAGGTAAGCAATTGCGATTAACACCATCATGCCTATAAGTCCGCGGATTAACGTAAGAATGTTGAATTTGTAGACGTTCTTGGCAGGAATCAGGCTGGCTTTGGAAACCTCTTCCGAGGATGACGGAGCTGCATCCAGGCTAGCAGGAGAGTCGGCCTCGATTGTCTGGACCGTATGGTTAAGGCTTATCGAATCGTTCAGTACAGATGCGGCGTGAGAAGTAAAAACCGAAACAAAGAGAATGAACAAGATCAGGACGGGAAGTTTTCTGAGGATTATCATGGATAAGGATTATATCTTTTTTCTAAGGTTAATTTCATCTCTTATTTTTGAAGCTCTTTCATAATCCTCATTGCCGATGGCTTCGTCTAAAATCTCATTCAGCTCTTCGAGCGAATATCCTTTAAACTCGCTGGAAGGGTAGTTGACAGGAACGGGGGTTTTAGTCTTTTCAACCTCTCCGGCAGCGGCAGGTTGGCCTGGTACCTCCTTGTCGAAATCAAGAACGATTCCGGCCTTAGCAATAATTTCCTCAGTAGTATAAATAGGACACTTGAAACGCAGGGCTAAGGCTATAGCATCTGAGGTTCGGGCATCCAGGGTAATATTATCGATCCCATTGTCGCACTGAAGCTGCGAGTAGAAAACCCCTTCCTCCAGTTTGTAAATTACCACCTCGTTAATAGCAATCCCAAAAACTTTCGCGAAGTTCATAAAGAGGTCATGAGTAAGAGGCCTTGGAGGTTTCAGTCCCTCCAACTCAATTGCAATTGACTGAGCTTCAAATCCACCTACAATAATGGGAATGCGCCTTTCCCCGTTTTCCTCTGTAAGGATCAAAGCGTACGCGCCCGACTGAGTCTGGCTATAGGAAATACCTAGAACATTTAACTTTACCATACCTGATTGTAGAAACTTGATCTGTACTTTTCCAAATCACACAAATATAATGTTTTTGTTCAAACTTTGAGGTTTCGGAATTTTTACTGCGGAAACATAATTTTCCGTTTCTTTAGTTCAGAAAATTACAATAATCCGACAGAAATCGCAAGCTAAAAAACGAATGAGCAGGCAAAAAGGACGGGATAACAGCAATCATATCCCCAGATGGATATATCGAGGAACAGAAAACTTTTAAAAACAACGTTTCCGGTTTCCTGCAATTTATGCAGGCCTGTCTTCATTCTTATAGCATACTGTATACGAAATAATTATCCCTCACAAAAAATAATAGCCGGAAATATTTGCTAATCCGTTTAACTTTCATATTTTTGCACTCCATTTTCATGAATTTAAGAAAAACACGTAATAATGTACGCAATTGTTGACATAGCAGGACAGCAGTTTAAGGTTAAGAAAGACCAGAAGATATTTGTCCACAGGCTTGAAGGTGAAATAGGCAATCAGGTTGATTTCGAAAAAGTGCTTCTGATCGATAACGACACTAACGTTAGCGTTGGAGCTCCTGTTATCGAAGGGGCCATGGTTTCCGCAAAGATCCTCGAACACTTGAAAGGCGATAAGGTAATTGTTTTCAAGAAGAAAAGGAGAAAAGGATACAGGGTTAAAAACGGACACAGACAGTATCTGACCCAGATTCTTATTGAAAACATTGTGGAAACAGGTGCCACACCCAAAAAAGCAGAGAAGAAGGTTGCAGAACCGAAAGCTTCAGCGATTAAGTCCGACGATACTTCTGTTGAGGTAAAAGCCGCACCAGAGAAGAAAGTTGCCGCAGTTAAAAAACCTGCTGCTCCAAAAGCCGCTGCAGAAAAGAAACCCGCAGCGAAAAAACCCGCAGCCCCTAAAAAAGCTGACGAGTCGAAATAATAAAACAAGTATTAAAAAAATAAAAGCGAATACAAATGGCACACAAAAAAGGAGCCGGAAGTTCACGTAACGGTCGCGAATCAGAAAGTAAACGATTAGGTGTTAAATTATATGGCGGTCAGGTAGCAACTGCCGGCAACATCATCGTTCGTCAGAGGGGAACTGTTCATCAGGCCGGAAAAAACGTTGGAATTGGTAAAGACCATACTCTTTTCGCATTGATTTCGGGTATTGTACAGTTTAAGAAGAGAAGAGACAACAAATCATTCGTGTCTGTTCTTCCCGCTGCCGAATAAATAATCAATAAAGATTTATTTTAAATCTCCTTCAAACTGTTACCTTTGGTGCAGTTAAAGGAGATTTTCTATTTTACAAATACCGACATGCTCACTATTAATTTCATCCGCGAAAACAGGGATTTTGTTGTAAGTCGTTTAAAGGTTAAAAACTTTAAGGACAGTTCGATCATAGACTCGATCATTGATTTCGATAATCAGCGGCGCTCAGCCCAGAAAAATGCCGACGACGCACAGGCTGAAATGAATATACTCTCCAAAGAGATAGGCAATCTTTTTCAGAACGGCAAAACTGCGGAAGCGAATGCCGCGAAAGAACGGACTGCTATTCTTAAGGAAAGCAGCAAGGAGTACGCTCAAAAATACGAGGATGCCAGTGCAAAGCTCAATGAGTTGTTGGTTTTGGTTCCAAACCTCCCCCACGAGTCGGTACCTGAGGGAAAATCAGCTGAAGACAATCAGTTCATTCGGGGTAACGACATTAAAGTATCCTTGCCCGAAGGTGCTCTTCCCCATTGGGATTTGGGAACAAAATACGACTTCCTCGATTTTGATCTGGGAACAAAACTCACCGGAGCCGGATTCCCGGTTTTTAAAGGGAAAGGCGCCAAACTTCAAAGGGCCCTGATCAATTTCTTTCTTGACGAAAACGTAAAGGCCGGATACCGTGAAATCCTTCCTCCCCTGATGGTAAATGCAGACTCCGGCTTCGGCACGGGTCAACTCCCGGATAAAGAAGGACAGATGTATCATTGCCAAATCGACAATTTCTATCTGATACCCACTGCGGAGGTTCCGGTAACCAATATTTACAGGGATGTGATTCTTGACGCTTCCGATCTGCCTTGCAAAAACACGGCCTACACCCCCTGCTTCCGTCGCGAAGCCGGATCTTATGGCAAAGATGTCAGAGGACTAAACCGGGTGCACCAGTTCGACAAGGTGGAGATCGTTCAGATTGCCCATCCCGACAAATCCTATGAGGCTCTTGAGGTTATGGTAAGCCATGTGGAGAGTCTTGTAATAAAACTCGGGCTTCCCTACCGCATTATCAGGCTTTGCGGCGGCGACATGAGTTTCACTTCAGCCCTCACCTACGACTTCGAGGTATACGCAGCTGCCCAGGGACGCTGGCTAGAGGTTAGCTCGGTGTCGAATTTCGAATCCTTTCAGGCCAACCGCCTGAAACTCCGGTTCAAAGATAAAGGCGACAAAAAAACCAGTCTGGCTCACACCCTCAACGGATCATCACTTGCCTTGCCCAGAATTGTGGCAGCCCTGCTTGAAAACAACCAGACACCCGAAGGAATTGTAATCCCAGAAGTGCTGCGCGGTTTCACAGGCTTCGATATGATTAACTGAGAGTTGTTTGAATGAGCAACCAGCAAAAAGCATATCTATTTGCGGGACTGACCATTTTATGTTGGGCAACGATACCCACGGCTTTCAAAATAGCGCTGAGGCACCAGGATAATTTTCAGCTTCTGCTGACAGCCTCCTTTGTAAGTTTACTTATTTTCGGGGGAGTATTGATTGCGAGGGGTGAACTGAAAAGCATCGTCACGCTTTCGAAAAAAGAGTATCTCCTTTCAGCTCTCCTGGGCTTCCTTAATCCATTCGCTTACTACCTGATCGTTCTGAAAGCCTATTCGATTTTGCCGGGTCAGATAGCCCAGCCCCTTAATATGATCTGGCCCATTGTGCTTGTGCTGATTTCGATACCCATTCTCAAACAGAAAATTTCGGCCCGCAGTCTTTTTGCCCTCTTTATAAGTTTTACCGGCGTTTTTTTCATTTCCTCACAGGGCGGCAGGGGGAATTTCAGCCCGGAACAAATACCGGGAGTTCTTATGGCTCTTGGCAGCTCTGTGATCTGGGCCTTTTTTTGGATTCTCAATCTGAAAGATAAGAGGGATGAGGTGCAGAAACTTTTCCTCAATTTCTCATTTGGATTCGTTTTCCTCCTGATTGCAATGTTGCTTTCGGGCAGGGGTCTCCCTAAAGGTCCCGAGGCATGGCTCTCAGGAATATATGTGGGATTTTTCGAAATGGGAATAGCCTTTATTTTCTGGATGATGGCACTCCGACTCAGCGCCTCGACCGACAAAATCAGTAACTTGGTTTACATTAGTCCATTTTTATCTCTTTTCATAATTCACTATATTGCAGGGGAAAAGATATATTTGACAACACCTGTAGGATTGGCATTGGTTGTTGCAGGTATACTGGTTCAAAAAATCAAAACAAAGGAATGAGCTCTTCCGAACGAATTATCCTGGGAATCGACCCGGGAACGAATATCATGGGGTACGGCATAATTAAGGCAAGCGGAAAAGAACCTGTATTGATGAATCTAGGCATAAGCGATATGCGGAAGATCAAGGATCCATACCGCAGCCTCCAGATCATCTTCAGGGATGTTATCGAGCTTATTGATCGACACCTTCCGGATGAACTGGCCATTGAAGCGCCCTTCTTCGGGAAAAACGTACAGAGCATGCTCAAACTGGGAAGGGCACAGGGAGTAGCGATAGCAGCAGCACTTTCAAGAGACATTCCAATTTTCGAATACTCTCCCCGGAAAATAAAAATGGCTATTACCGGAAAGGGTGCAGCATCGAAGGAGCAGGTTGCCGACATTCTGCAACGCACCCTGCATTTCTCGTTGGAATCGAAAAACATGGATGCTACCGACGGCCTTGCAGCAGCAGTCTGCCATTTTTACCAGGCTAAGCAATCGGAAAACGGAAAAAGCTTCAGCAGCTGGAACGATTTCCTTAAAAAGAATCCCGGCAGGCTTAAAGAAATGTAGACTTACAAATTAGCACTGATAATCCGAGCTGTTTCGGCAAACTCCTGGCTTGAAAACTTCAGTTTGGGATTGGAGAAATTTATATCCCCCAGATTGTTGATAGGGATAAGGTGAATGTGGGCATGTGGCACCTCGAGGCCCAGAACGGCTATGCCAACACGTTTGCAGGGCACGGCCTTTTCAATGGCCAGAGCTACTCTTTTGGAAAAAATCATCATTCCCCCAAGGAGCTGATCATCGACATCGAAAATATAGTCGACCTCCTTTTTGGGAATCACCAGGGTATGTCCTTGAGCTAAGGGGTTGATATCCAGAAAGGCCAGATAATTATCGTCCTCTGCGATTTTATAACAGGGGATTTCACCCTTAACGATTTTTGTAAATATGGTAGACATAGCTAAAAAGGCTACATGGATATTTCAACAATTTCATACTCCACCTCACCCGATGGAACCCTAACGGTAACCTTGTCACCCAACTTCTTGCCAAGAAGAGCCTGAGCTATAGGAGTGCTTATGGATAGCTTACCTGCCTTGAGGTCCGCTTCGGTTTCAGACACAATCATATACTGCAACACGGTGTTGTTCGATTTATTTCGAATCTTAATCTTGTTCATTATCTGAACCGATTCAGTGTCAATTTTCGATTCGTCGATAATTCTAGCGTTGGCGAGTTTCTCTTCGAGCTGGGAAATTTTCATTTCAAGCATACCCTGGGCATCCTTAGCTGCGTCGTATTCAGCATTCTCAGACAGATCGCCCTTATCGCGTGCTTCAGCGATCTGGGCAGATATAGAAGGCCGCTCAACTTTTGTAAGGTGTTCGAGCTCTTTCCTGAGTTTAAGTAAACCCTCCTGGGTCATGTAATTGATCTTTGCCATTGTAAAACCTCCCGATTTGGATAAATATAAAATAAAAAGAATTCAGGCGACCTGAACTCTTTAGCTGCAAAAATATAACTTTTTTTTTGAGTTTAAAACAATCCTTATATGCTGTACAAAATTAGTAAGGATTTCTGTTAGAATTCTTTACGGTTAAATATTTCAGAATATACGAATGCTGTTCTCGCATCAAATCCATCCACTAGTCCAGCCAATGCTTCTTCATCGCGCGACAATACTGCAGAATATTCCCTCGTGATTTCGTTATAAACCAGCGAGCTTGAGTCCTCATTATAATCAAAAGCCGGAGTACCTTCATCCATGCCTGTGGTATCAAGTGAACTTTGGGCCTGCTCGTAATAATTGATGTTACTGTCGAGTGGAGCTGAGGGTTCAGGAATAATGTCCTCAATTGACTCGTAGCCGTACTCGGGCACAACATCCAGAGCAGAACCATTTTCAACGGAATCTTTCTGTGTGAATGAATACTCCTGTTCTTTTAAAGGTTCAGGAACCGGGTTGAATTCGCGAAACATTTCCTGAAACTGAGACTTGATACTACTCTCGTCCACGGGCTCATTCTCATATTCATCCGACGACACCGGAGCAGGCTTTTTCTTCTTCCCAACTGCCCCAATAATCAGAAAAACAATAGTGAGGATCACATAAACCAGGTTTCCTATGTCAAAGTCAGCTTTCATGTTTTAGTGCAATAAGGGACAGTTAAAGTTCGTTAAAGTTACAAAAAAATATAATTAACTTTGAAAAATCCAGTTTTGAATAACCGCAAAGTATGTTAAAAGTTTCAAAAATAAAAATCTTATTCGTTTCGGTATTAATATTCTTCACATCAGCCACGTGCCGGAAAGATAATTTTAACTTCCCTTATGTAACCATCAACGCCAATATCGGATTATACAGCGATCTTGGGGATTTGGGGGCAGGGAATGTTAAAATCTTCCCCCCCGCCCGATTTGGAGGGGTTGGAGGCCTAATCGTTTATCGGGATTATGAGGATCAGTATTTCGTATACGATGCGGCCTGCACCCACGATTATTTCGATGATTGTTCGGTTAAAGTCAGTGAAGGCTTTCAGGAACTTATGGTATGCCCCTGCTGTTCATCAAGCTACCTTTTAAGTTCCGACGGAAACGTCTTTAACGGCCCTGCCAAATTCCCCCTTTTTCAATATCAGTCGTTTCTGGATGGCGGAGTTTTGGTTGTAAGGAATTAAATTGTAAAAGTCTTCATTACCGCCACAAACCGAATTCCACTGAACTTTTGCCTTGACAAAACTCAGGGTCAAGCAGATAACTGAAAGAGTTACGGATATAAAATTACCGCAGGCATTGAGCCCGCGGCAATTTCACTTTTTAAGGTCATAGACTAACCCACCAAAAAAATCAAAACGAATTCTATTTACTAGTATCTGTAATGATCCGGTTTATAAGGACCTTCGGCAGGGACTCCCAGATATTCGGCCTGGGCATTGGTGAGTTTTGTCAGTTTCACTCCAATCTGAGCCAGATGAAGCCTTGCAACTTCCTCATCGAGTTGTTTGGGAAGGCGGTAAACGCCAACCGCATAATTTTTCTCCCAGAGTTCAATTTGCGCCAGGGTCTGGTTGGAAAAAGAATTGCTCATTACAAACGAAGGATGCCCTGTGGCACAACCCAGGTTCACCAGGCGACCTTCTGCCAGAAGAAATATTGCATGGCCATCGTCGAAAATATACTTGTCGACCTGAGGCTTGATATTCAGTTTTTTTGCTCCCCCGAAAGAATTAAGCTGGTCAACCTGGATTTCGTTATCGAAATGCCCGATATTGCAAACAATAGCTTGGTCTTTCATGTGTTTCATATGCTCGAGAGTGATCACATCCTTGTTACCGGTTGTGGTGACATAGATATTTCCTTCTTTCAGAGCATCCTCGATCAAACTTACTTCAAAACCCTCCATAGCTGCCTGCAGGGCACAGATAGGGTCTATTTCGGTAACAATAACGCGTGCGCCGTACGATTTCATGGAATGGGCACAACCTTTACCTACGTCGCCATAGCCAAGCACAACAACAACCTTGCCGGCGATCATCACATCGGTAGCGCGTTTAATGCCGTCGGCAAGAGATTCTCGACATCCATAGAGATTGTCGAATTTCGACTTGGTAACGGAATCGTTAACATTGATAGCAGGGAAAAGCAATCTGCCTTTTTCCATCATTTGGTAAAGACGGTGCACCCCGGTGGTTGTTTCTTCCGAAACGCCTTTCATTTCTTTCACATAGCGATGCCAGCGGCCGTGGTCATCGGCCAGGATTTCCTTGAGTTGAGCAAGAATTATGGACTCTTCATGACTTGAAGGCACAACGTCCAGAGTCGAAGCGTCATTTTCGGCCTCATAGCCTTTAATGATCATAAGCGTGGCATCTCCCCCGTCGTCTACAATGAGATTGGGGCCTTTGCCATTTGGGAATGCCAAAGCCTGAGCCGTACACCACCAATATTCCTCAAGAGTCTCACCTTTCCAGGCAAAAACAGGAATACCTGCTGCGGCGATAGCTGCGGCAGCATGATCCTGGGTAGAGAATATATTGCAGCTTGCCCAACGAACGTCAGCGCCCAAAGCTTTTAACGTCTCTATCAGAACAGCAGTCTGAATAGTCATATGAAGCGAACCGGTGATTCTCGATCCCTTGAGCGGTTTTGAAGCCTCATACTTCTTGCGGATAGCCATCAAGCCGGGCATTTCCCGTTCAGCAATATCGATTTCCTTTCTGCCAAAATCCGCAAGACTTATATCTCTTACCTTATAATTCATGTTTTCAACCATTGTGCTTTGTGTACCCATTTTAATTTTTTTTTTGCAAAGATAGTTATTTATTTTATCCGGAATAATTCCATTTTAGCTTATGTCCACAATCTTGAACAGTTATTTATGGCATTCTGAGCATAGCCTTAGCTATTTGTCTGTCAATAACCAACTGTTCCCTCAACTGTTCAATACCCGAGAACTTTTTTTCATCCCGGATGTGTTTTCTGAAATGCAAAAACACCTGTTGGTCATAGATATCATCCTTAAAATCAAAGAGATTCACCTCAATGGTCCTGATTGGCATCCCGCTTTCGATGGTAGGCCGAAACCCGATGTTGAGCATTCCCGGGTAGAGGATTTCCTTATACTCAAGGTGAACTGCATAAACCCCATCGCGGGGAATAAGCTTATGTGGGTCGTCGGGAACGATGTTGGCTGTGGGGAAACCGATCTTTCTGCCGATACGGTTCCCTCCCACTACGCTTCCCCGAAGGAAGTAATCGTAACCCAAATATTCGTTTGCCGTGTCAAGGTTTCCGGAATTCAGCAGCTCACGGATCAGGGATGCACTCATTTTCACTCCGTTGACACTTTTGGGTTCCATTCGTTCAATTGAAAAATCATAAAGTGATGCGCAGTGCTTAAGGTTTTCGAAATCCCCCTCCCGGTTCTTGCCGAATTTATGATTGTATCCAACCACAAGATGTTTTATGCGGATCTTTTCCACCAGATAGTCTTTTACGAACAGACATGAATCCATCTGAGCAAATTCAGTTGTAAAAGGGATTACAACAAAATGGTCTATCCCAGTCTCATTCAGCAGTGTGGATTTCTCTTCAAGACTGGTAAGGAACCGCAGGCTATCAGGATCTTTTTTCAAAACGATCCGGGGATGGGGCCAGAGCGACACAATTACTGTTTCTCCGGAAATCGATTTTGCGGTTTGTTTGAGATGCTCGAGCAAAAAGCGGTGTCCCTGATGCACTCCGTCAAATATACCGATGGTAACAACAGGCTTACTTACATTAAACCCAGTTAAATCGTTCCAGATTTTCACTTTTTTTAAGCAAAAATAA